>NZ_JAWPOH010000072.1:0-14530 GCF_037671525.1 Methylobacter svalbardensis | reverse complement strand
CCAAAAGATCTCCCCGGTGGCTTGGCAACATATCCACTTCTTGGGCCACTATGACTTTAAAAACAACCGTAACCCAATCGACTTCGAAGCGATGCTGGCCGACATAAGATTTAATTAACCCCTGCCAACAGTATCATTATTCTATAAGGCATTGTTATAATTGAACTTCCAAAATTTCCGGGGTTTGGGCTTAGATCCCCCTTTGGCGATGTAAGCTTGAATCGCTTCTAAATCCTCTAGTGCCGGTTCTGTCCAGTTAACCATCATTACCCAAGAGCCGTTTTTTAGCATCCTCATTGGATATTACGCGGCCTTCTTCAATAGCGCTCAGTCCTTTCTCAATTTTCTGTTTGACATAAAGCTCATACATGATGTCATCCCACGTCGCCTGATCAGAAACATGATCAATAATCTGCTTTGTGGCTTGTTTAGCGGTTTGCATGTTTTTCTCCTTTTAAGGATGTCTGTCGCAGTTGCGGTGGATTGCCTAGCGGCGAATCCCTACCAATAATGCCTTGCAGTGTTTATTTGTAAAATCATGACTTAAATCGTGAGGCTATTTCGATTTTTTTAACTAGATAACCTAGCGAACGAATACCACCATTCCAATCATAATCGTTTATTAGCTGTAAAATTTTCTTTGCCCGTTGTTTTTCCAAGTCTCCAGTAGAAGATGACTCTGTAATTTCTTTATATATGGCAGTATTCTCGTCGCTTTCATGCAAATAGCATTTACTAGAAATGATGTGCGCCTCAAGAACAGTACCATAATGACTATCTAGTAATTCGTGAGCTCCTATTTCATCTCTCAAGTGAGTTAAAAGGCTAATGGGACCAATTTCTTCTGTTATAAATCTCTTGTAAATGTCAGGCTCTTTTACTTTTAAGACTATGAGAAAGCAAAGAAATAGCGGGTGGAGTCTGTAATTACTAGGAGTTGTCCTAATAGAAAGGCTTAAAAGTGAGCAGCAATGCTCCTGTTCGCGTAAAGTCAGTTTATATAGCTCAAATAATTCAGTGAACATGGTTAAGGCTTGTTCGCCTTCATATCTTGTTTCACTTCCTGTCTTGCTAGAAAAATAAACATTGAACGAAAATTTATTAAATAGAGCTTTAACAAACAGTCCTTTATCTGGTGGGGGTAGAACATAATCGAAATCAATAAATCTTCTTAGATAGCCATTTACATTTAATTCACTCCCGTAAATGGCTTTAATTGAGTGGCCTAGCTGTGTTTTATCTGCACCAAGTACGAACACAATATTCTCAACATTAAAAAAGTGTTTTGCTTTTTCTAATATCTCTATAGAAAAATTTGGTCTACACCGATCAAGCTCATCAATTATAAAAACCAAAGGCTTTGGGTTTTCATTATTAGTTATGCTGGACGCTAGTTCCGATAATGAGTTTCGGAATGCTTTGAGAGTATTTTTTGATTTTTCGTATTTTTCTAATTGTTCTTTTGCAACTGACTCCGCAAAGCTGGACAACGCTTGCTCCGTGATGTTATCTAAATCAATTGCTCCTGCTGTTGCGATCTTCGCGGCTACTGGAACACTTCGCTTAAGGAGAGTAATTCCTAGATTTTTAGCTTTATTCAAATATTCGTGTGCTTTAGCTTGGTTACCAGATTTAGATATTTCATCGATAGATGAGCTAATTTCACCTATAAGTGATACTAATGCATCATCTGAAAAGTCATTTTCCCAAGCATTAAAATATAAAGTGGGAATATCGTTGTCCTTAAGATGTTGCTCCCACATTTTCAAAAAAGTAGTTTTTCCTTGGCCCCAGGGGGCATCAATACAGACAACCATAGGGTCACTGGTTGAAGTAACAAACAGAGTCAGTGCTTCAGCACTTTCTTGACGGTTCAGTTTGTCATTCGCAAAAGGCGAGCCCGCTATAATCTCAATTTCACGACTCTTTAATATCATTCAATCATCCTTTTTCTGAGAAATTGTTATTTGGGTTCCGTTATCTTACTTTCTGGTGGGCGTAGCTGAAAAAATTGCCCTCTAATATTTTTGCTTATCCCGTCTCAGCCAATAATCCGTCGCCAACTGCTGAGCCTGTTCCTGTGTATCAGCCTTGCCCAACAACTTAAGCGCAACCGCAGCCGTGCCGATGATCGAGGCTTGCGCAAACTCATCTTCAACTTTTCCCTGCCAGATTAACGCCAATTGCTCCGGCTCCAGCAGCTCGGGTTTGACGTGTCGGAGTCTAAATAAAGCGGGCCAGTTTTCGTCGGACAATTCGCCGTTGTGCACGCTTTGCACCAGGCATTCCATATCGGGATTGCGTTCGGTCTCGCCGCCTTCACCTTTTAATACCGACATGTGCGGCTGGTTTAACAGGGCAGCGGCTTGTTGATGCACCGGACGGTAACCGGGATGGAATATGCCCTGGATGCTGTATTGTGCATCAAACGGGTTTAACAAACGCACCAGGGTGTGCACCGGCGAGCGCAAGCCCAGTATCGGGCGCAGTTCGATAATTTCATGCAGCTTGGGGCAGAAATGCTCCAGCGATAAATAACTGAAATGCTGTTGCTCAAGCTGCTGTTTGGCCTCGCTAATAGAGCCAGCGCATTTAAGACCCAAATATCCCAGCATGTTTTCGGTGTACAGTCTGCCTGCGGTATGGCCGCTGGCACCGTGCATAAAAACGGTAATGCCGTTTTCAGCCAGCAGCAAAGCCGACAGCAAAAACCAGGGCAGATGCCGACGCTTTCCGGCATAAGACGACCAGTCCAGGTCAACTTTTACGGCATTGTCGGCAATATCGAATGATTCTCTAGCCGCTTGGGCGAAACCTGCCAATTCCTCCGGGGTTTCTTCCTTGACGCGCATCAACACCATGAATGCGCCCAGCTGAATGGGCAGCACCTGATCGGTCATAATCATGTTCATCGCGCGATAGGCTTCATCCTGGGTTAGCGGTCTTGAGCCTTTTTTGCCCTTGCCCAAGATGCGGATGAATTCGGCGAATGGATGTTCCGGGTGCGGTGTTTGTTCGTGATGTGTGAAGGTCATAAGGTAAATTTAAAATAATGGTCGATTAACAAGGCGATAAACACGCCGGTCAGGTACATCAGCGAATAAAAGAATGTCTGCATCGCGGTTTTGTCATCTTTCCTGCGCATCATCAAAATGGCGAAGTAAATAAAACCGAGGCCTAACGGCACCACGGCCGATAAATAAATCAAACCGCTCATGCCGGTCAGATAGGGCAGCAGGGTGACAATGAACAGCAGAAAAGAATACAGCAGAATATGCAGTCGGGTATATTCCACGCCGTGCGTGACCGGCAACATCGGTATGCCGACTTTGGCGAATTCTTTGCGCTTGGCGATAGACAGCGGCCAGAAATGCGGAGGCGTCCAGGCGAAAATGATCAAAAACAACAACAGTGAATAAGGATGCAGTTCGCCGGTCATCGCGCACCAGCCCAGCATCGGCGGAGTGGCTCCGAAAGCGCCGGCAATCACGATATTTTGCGGGGTCATTCTTTTAAGGTAGACCGTATAGATAATCGCGTAACCCAGCGCCGACAAAAAAGTGAGTAATGCGGTCAGGGCGTTGACCATGACGATCAGCAGTGCCATCGAGATTACGCCGAGTGCCAACGCAAAAACGATGACATTGGTCGAGCTTAATTCGCCTTTGGGCAAGGGGCGGTGTTTGTTGCGATCCATCAGTGCATCGGCTTCGCGGTCGATATAATGGTTAATCGCGGCGGCCGAGGCGGCGGCCAGCGCAATGCCTAGGCTGCTGTAGATAAACAGGCCGATGGGCGGCATTCCTGGGACGGCTAATAACATCCCCGCAATGGCCGTAAAAACGATCAGGGCAACCACTTTGGGCTTACATAGCTCAAGATAACTTTTCCAGGAGGGCCTAGGTGATTCGCTAGTCATTATTTAATAGATTCCAACTTTTAGTTTAGGGTACGGCTCCCATGGAAACCGTGGGAATGGCATTGTAGATGCTCCATTCAGCGCTACCGGAGCGGCGCATAGGAACGATGATCACTCATTATAATAGAATACAGTGAACTATGGATTATTGAAATAGTCCAAATTTTCCCTCGGAAAATTGAGGGTGCATAACATCAACTAGTCATTTGCACTCATATGATCCTCATCGGTAAATGGTATCAACCAAATGCTTAAACCAATTCGGTCTGAAAATTACAACATAAACAGCAATAAGACTGGTTGTTGGGATAGGGCCGATGCCTATTATCGCCAAAACAATCAATATCAGAGCTGTTATTATTCTTGTCCTCATCGATAAATCTCATCCACAAGACGTTTAAACCATAGCGGTCTGAAAACAACGGCATAAAGGCAAATAAGACTGACAGTCGGAATCGGCCCAAGATCAGCAACCATAGCAAAAAGCAACACCAACAACGTCAAAATTCTTGTCCTCATCAAATAAACCTCTTATTTCTAACCTTTTTTGATCACAAAATCTAGTTGTCCGCCATTTCATGCATCGTATGGAACAATCATACCTAGCCGTGCTCAATTATAAAAAGCAATGTGAGTAATGGGTTCATAAAAAATCCATATGGCAGATAGAAACCGTAAGGTTGAATCGAAATTTGGTGATGGAACGGGGGGTGGCAAGCCTGAATTCGCCATCCTATTGAAATATGAGAATGTCGGGCATAAACAGTATGCCTGACAAAGCTTTTCCGCTCTCTGCCTGAATGCTTACCAGCAAATCAACACTATCCGAAGCCCTGTCTGTATGTGATAATAATCGACTTGATTTTGGCGATATTTCTTTCTAACCGACATAGCCGCAGGGCGTAAAGGGCACTACATAATGGATGAGAACAAAAAGAAAGCGCTAGGCGCAGCGCTGATGCAGATAGAAAAGCAATTCGGCAAGGGCTCGGTGATGCGCATGGGCGATGTGGCGGCTTCGCGTGACATTGATGTGGTTTCCACGGGTTCTTTAGGTTTGGATATTGCTTTGGGCTGCGGCGGTTTGCCTCGCGGTCGTGTAGTTGAAATCTATGGTCCTGAATCATCCGGTAAAACCACGTTGACGCTGCAAGTGATCGCCGAAATGCAAAAACTCGGTGGCACGGCGGCATTTGTTGATGCTGAACATGCTTTAGACCCCAGTTATGCCGAAAAAATCGGTGTTAATGTCGACGACTTGCTGGTTTCCCAGCCGGATACCGGCGAGCAGGCGCTGGAAATTACCGACATGCTGGTGCGTTCCGGTGCGGTTGATGTGGTGGTGATCGATTCGGTTGCGGCATTAACGCCTAAAGCCGAGATTGAAGGCGATATGGGCGATTCCCATATGGGTTTGCAGGCGCGATTGATGTCTCAGGCTTTACGGAAATTGACCGGTAACATCAAGCGTTCCAATACGCTGGTTATTTTTATTAACCAGATCAGGATGAAAATCGGCGTGATGTTCGGCAGTCCAGAAACCACTACAGGCGGTAATGCGCTTAAGTTTTACGCCTCGGTGCGTCTGGATATTCGGCGGATCGGCTCGATTAAAAAGGGCGATGAAGTGATCGGTAATGAAACGCGAGTAAAAGTCGTCAAAAATAAAGTCGCGCCGCCTTTTAGGCAGGCCGAGTTTGAGATTTTATACGGGGAAGGTATTTCCTTTCTGGGCGAGCTGGTTGATCTGGGCGTAAGTTATGGTTTTATTCAGAAAGCGGGCTCCTGGTACAGTTACGGTGATGAGAAAATCGGTCAGGGCAAGGATAATGTAAAAACTTTTTTAAGAGAGCATCCTGAAAAAGCCAAAGAAATTGAAGCGAAAATCAGAGCCGAGGCTTTCGCTAAGAAAGTGACGCCTTTGATTGAAGCGCCGGTGGTGGATGAGGGCGAGTAGTCCGTTTTGATTGAAGAACCTCACATTGCCAAGGAAATCAAGGAAGTTTGCCTGCGACTATTGGCGCGAAGAGAGCACAGTCAGAAGGAATTACTGGCTAAATTGGCTTTAAGAGGTTTTGACAAGGATGAGGTGCTGCCGGTTATTGACGAACTGGCCGAGCAAGGATGGCAGGACGATCTACGCTACGCGGAAAGCTATGCCCGGTTTCGTATCCTGAAGGGCTACGGGCCGATTCGGGTGAGCTACGAACTTTCGCAAAACGGCATAGCGGTGATTGATCTTGACGCCATCGTGCAAATTGAGGCCGGTAGCTGGATGGCGTTGCTGGAGCAGGTTTACCGTAAAAAGTATAGCCATGACACGCTGTTGGAACGCAATGAGTGGGCAAAACGCAGTCGTTTTTTGTTGCATCGCGGATTTTCCGGCGCAATGATCGGCGCATTGTTTGATCAGTTGGGCATTAGATTTCTCTAAGTTGTAGGCAGGATTAGCGTAACCCGATTATTTTAATAAACAAATATTTATGAAAAAGATGACTAGCGCCGAGTTGCGCACAGCCTTTCTGGAATTTTTCCGCGAACGAGGGCATTCCGTGCAGCCTTCAAGCTCCCTGATTCCTGGGAATGATCCGACCTTATTGTTCACCAATGCCGGCATGGTGCAATTCAAGGATGTGTTTTTGGGTCGTGAACACCGAGACTATAACAAGGCCGCGACCAGCCAGCGTTGTGTGCGGGCGGGCGGCAAACATAACGATCTGGAAAACGTCGGCTATACCGCAAGGCATCATACTTTTTTTGAAATGCTGGGCAATTTCAGCTTCGGCGATTATTTTAAAAAAGAAGCGATCCATTACGCCTGGGATTTTTTGACCAAGGAACTGGAGATTCCGGCGGAAAAATTATGGGTTACCGTTTTTGACGAAGATTCGGAAGCGGAGAGAATCTGGCTGGATGATGTCGGTATTTCGCCAGATCGGTTCTCAAGAATCGGCGCCAAAGATAATTTCTGGTCGATGGGCGATGTCGGGCCTTGCGGGCCTTGTACTGAAATATTCTATGATCACGGTGCGGATATTGTCGGTGGCCCGCCGGGATCGCCTGATGAAGATGGCGACCGCTATATCGAAATCTGGAATCTGGTATTCATGCAATATGATCGTGCCGCTGACGGCTCGTTAACGCCGTTGCCGAAACCTTCGGTGGATACCGGCATGGGTCTGGAACGCATCGCGGCGGTGTTGCAGGGTGTGCACAGTAATTACGAAATCGATTTATTCCAGAAACTGTTGAAAACGGCAGCCGAACTTGCCGGCAGCAGCGATTTGACGCAAAGTTCATTGCGGGTGATTGCCGACCACATCCGTTCTTGTGCATTCCTGATTGCGGATGGCGTGATGCCGTCCAATGAAGGGCGCGGTTATGTGGTGCGCCGTATTATTCGCCGTGCCATTCGGCATGGCTATCGTTTGGGTATCCGAGATGCATTCTTTTATAAACTGGTAGCGCCGCTGACTGAGGAAATGGGCGAGGCTTTCCCCGAGCTTAAAGCCGCGCAAGCCCAGGTTGAACGGGTGCTGAAAAAAGAAGAAGAACGTTTTGCCGAAACCCTGGAGCAAGGCATGAAGATTCTGGAGGCTTGCGTCGCCAAGATGGAAGGCTCGGTGATCCCCGGCGATACCGTATTCCAGCTTTACGATACTTACGGATTCCCTGTTGACTTGACCGCCGATTTTGCCCGCGAACATCAGCTGACTGTCGATCATGCCGGATTTGAAACGGCGATGTCGGCTCAGCGCGACCGGGCAAGGTCTGCGAGCAGTTTCGGCGCGGATTACGATCAGGATATAAAGCTTGATGTACAGACTGAATTTACCGGTTACGAACAGCTTGACGACCAGGTGCATATCATCGGTTTATACAAAAAAGGCCAGCCGGTAATCAGCTTGCAGGATGGCGAAGAGGGCATTGTTATTTTAGATAAAACGCCGTTTTATGCGGAATCCGGCGGACAAATCGGCGACTGCGGAAAAATTGAAGCGGATGGCGCGGTCTTTGAAGTCACCGACACCCAAAAGCAGGGCGGAAACCTGTTTTTACATAAAGGCAAGTTGATTTCCGGAATCCTGACTAACGGCCAGTTGTGCGATGCCCGAGTCAGCGCTACGGACAGAAAGGCAACCGAGCTTAACCATTCGGCGACCCATTTGTTGCACGCCGCATTAAGGCAGGTTTTGGGCGATCATGTCGCGCAGAAAGGTTCACTGGTTAATCCCGATCGCTTGCGTTTTGACTTTTCTCATTTTGAGCCGGTGACGGCTGTCGAAATCAGCACCGTTGAGCGGATCGTTAATGAGCAGATCCGGGCAAACAATCCGGTTATCTCGCAAGTCATGGCCAAGGATGACGCGGTTAAGGCCGGTGCGATGGCATTGTTCGGCGAAAAATATGGCGATGAAGTCAGGGTTTTAAAAATCGGCGAATTCTCAACCGAGCTGTGCGGCGGCACCCATGTTGAGCGGGCAGGGGATATAGGCTGCTTTAAAATTATTAACGAAACCGGTGTGGCGTCAGGCGTCAGGCGTATCGAAGCGGTAACCGGCGGCGGTTGTTTTGATTTTATAGCCGGTCGCGACCATGCGCTTGCCAGTATTGCTGGAATGGTAAAAAGTGCGCCGGAAAAAGCGCCGGAAAAAGTCGAGCAGCTGATAGAGAAAAACCGGCTGCTGGAAAAGCAGTTGGAACGCTTGAATGCAAAGTTGGCCAGTTCTGCGGGTAACGAACTGGGCGCTCAGGCTGTCGATGTCGGAGGCATCAAAGTATTGGCGGTCAAACTGGAGGGCGTTGATCCCAAATCCCTGAAAGATATGGTCGATCAGTTAAAAAACAAACTAGGCAGCGCCGCAATTGTGTTGGCGATCGTCGAGGGTGACAAAGTCAGTCTGATTGCCGGTGTGACTAAAGACCAGATGGGACGGATAAAAGCCGGTGATCTGGTGAATTTTGTCGCGACCCAAGTCGGCGGAAAAGGCGGCGGTAGGCCCGATATGGCCCAGGCCGGGGGTAATGATCCGTCCGGATTGGCTGACGCATTGGCTCAGGTTCCGGCCTGGGTGAAAGCGCAACTTGGCGCGTAGAAGGTTTTATTAAATGGCATTATATGTATACAAATTCGGCGGCACCTCGGTAGGCACAGTCGAACGCATTAAGGCGGTCGCCGAAAAAGTTAAAAAAGCCCACGATCTGGGCGATCAAATTGTCGTCGTGGTTTCTGCGATGAGTGGAGAGACCAATCGTCTGGTTGCAATGGCAAAAGAAATACAGCAACACCCTAATGATCGGGAAATGGACGTGTTGCTGTCAACCGGCGAGCAGGTCACTGTTTCACTATTAAGTATGGCTTTGCATGAGCAAGGTTGCGATGCCTGTTCTTATACCGGTAGTCAGGTAAAAATTCTGACTGACAGCAGTCACACCAAGGCGCGGATACGCAAGATTGATGACGCGCACATCCTGGCTAATCTTAACGAGGGCAAAGTGGTAGTGGTTGCGGGCTTTCAAGGCGTAGACGAACACGGCAATATCACCACGCTGGGGCGCGGCGGTTCGGATACCACCGCAGTGGCGTTGGCGGCAGCCTTAAAGGCCGACGAATGCCATATTTATACCGATGTCGATGGCGTTTACACGACGGATCCCAGGGTAGAGCCGAAAGCCCGCAGGCTGGATAAAATCACTTTTGAAGAAATGCTGGAAATGGCAAGTTTAGGCTCAAAAGTATTGCAGATCAGATCGGTAGAATTTGCCGGAAAATATAACGTCGCGTTACGCGTATTATCATCATTTAAAGAGGGTAAGGGTACGCTCATTACCTACGAGGAATCACAAGTGGAAAGTGCTTTAATTTCAGGAATCGCATTCAATCGGGATGAGGCCAAATTAACCATAACAGGCGTGCCCGATTTGCCGGGAGTTGCGTTCAAGATTTTGGGGCCGATTGCCGATGCCAATATCGAAATCGATATGATTATCCAGAATATTGCCGATGATGCGACCACTGATTTTACCTTTACGATACATCGCAATGACTATCAGCGGGCGAAAGCCTTGCTGGATAAAACCAGTGCTGAGCTGGGAGCCAGAAATGTAACCGGTGACGACAAGATCGTAAAAGTGTCGGTTGTCGGTGTGGGCATGCGTTCCCACGCAGGCATTGCCAGCACCATGTTTAAGACGCTGGCAGATGAAGGCATTAATATCAGGATGATATCAACATCCGAGATTAAAATATCGGTTGTCGTCGATGAAAAATATCTAGAGCTTGCAGTCAGGGCATTACATGCTGCTTTTAAATTAGATCAAGAAATAGAATCCTAGGCTTTATTTATAATAAAAAGCTGCTATAATTGCTCGTCTTGGTTGGATACTGTTTAAGAACAGTGCGTTTTTAACATTTATAGGGAGTAGCCATGCTTATCTTGACTCGTCGGGTAGGGGAGACTTTGATGATTGGTGATGAAGTTACAGTCACCGTTCTTGGAGTCAAAGGAAATCAGGTTCGCATAGGTGTTAACGCACCCAAGGAAGTCTCTGTACACAGGGAAGAGATTTACGAAAGGATTAAAAAAGAACAGGGCGGGGCGACCGGCTCGACTGGATCTGAAGAGTAAATTAGAGCAAAGGTTTTTATGAGTGTCATAGGCACTCACCGGCTTGATAGATGTGAGCTTGTTATTTAAGCAAGGTGTAAAGTATTTCGCAAAATATATTTTGTGAAATATTTTAGCGTTTACACCTTAACATCGTTAGGTAAAAAGGAATTATGTTAGTTTTTTGAGAGGTTCCCTCTTAAAATTATCTCTGGGCACAGGGCTGTAGCTTAAAGAGATATATTATCTATTTGGAGAGTTGGCCGAGAGGCTGAAGGCGCTCCCCTGCTAAGGGAGTATGGGTTTTATCGCCCATCGAGGGTTCGAATCCCTCACTCTCCGCCATTTAGATCGTTGATTCAAAATTGTTGCCTGGTCAGTGTCTGCTGACAGACTACATTAATCAATCAATAAGTTCAAAAATCCCCATTTCAATTTTTGTTTTTGCTCGCTAGACATGTAGCAATTCCGCTACCTCATCAATACTTAATCTTCCCGCTCATAAAATAGCTGAAGTGAAAGGGCTGATTGAAGCCAGGGACGCGATGCTTAAATACTTGTCGTCATATAGTCCTGACCTGAACCCGATTGAACAGGTATTTGCCAACAAGAATCATTTGCATGCCCTAACAGCGACTCAGAAACCCAAAAGCCGTATTGCGCGATGCTAAACTGGCCATCGTTCAATTGCAAAAACGTATCGACCTTTTAACGGCTGAGGCGCTGGTCTTGATCAGCAAATATCCCGAACTTAAACGGGTACTGGAGTTACTGAGCAGCGCCATTGCACTCATGGGTGAGCTGTTATTGTTGTCGCCAGGCCTTTCCCATCGGGAATGGGTGAAGTTTGCAGGTCTTGATCTCATGTAGGGTTCGCCATTTTATAGGCCATCCACCGCAACGCAACCGACTGTCATCGGCATTATGTATCGTCTCAAGCGCCTACTTTTGGTGCTTAGCAGCTTTCTACAGGGCTATTCTGATTTAAGCGACTTATATAGCTCTAGCGTCTTATTCATCTCGTCAGTAGCGCCTTTTATATCAAACTGGTTTGTTTTGATTTGCGCCTGAATGATGCTTGCATTGGCCTTTTTGACGATATCCGGATTCCCCGTTACTTTCTCGGAAGCCGCACGCGCCGCTTTTAAATGCTCGCTGGGCGGCATGAAATCGCGATGGCTGATTTCGACTTTAGCTTTTTCAATATGCATGATGGTTTCGTTTGGGCTGTTAACGGTTCCTTCCGCATAAGCGATGACGCAGGTAGAGCCTAAAGAGAAAGCCAGTAATAAACTTAACGCTGTGTTTTTGGTAATGTTCATAAAATATAGCCTTTGTTGTGATTATCGGATAATGCCGGTAAAAAATGCTTAAAAAAATCAATATATTTTTATCTCCATGGTAACTACAATTTTTAGTAAGACTATCAGGCTGTAAACTAAGCACACAATACGTATAAACACCTGATATGCACTAATCCTGCGCAAAAAGGTTCCAGGTCTTGCATTGTGCATTTATTCAAAATAAACTTGATTCCGCACTCAGAAAAACCTTACGATTTTTTGCTTTTTTTCCGAGTACCGAATGTCCCGCGGCATTTTACTTATTTACACCACTATTCCTGTATCAAGATTATGAAACGAATTTTATCCCTGCTCATTATTTGCCTCGGCCTTGCTAATTATCCGGTAGCAGCCAAGACTGGCGCGCAGCCGGAGATAACTGCTGCTGAACTTGAACGCCTAATCCATCAACAGATAAACCGGGTGCGACAAAATTACGGATTGTCCCAATTGAATAGGGATGAGCTACTCGCCGCCATCGCCCGCAAGCATAGCAGCGACATGGCGAGCTATCATTTTTTTAGCCACACGAATTTGCAGGGGGAAGATTCCGTCGAGCGAGCTAAAAATCTGGGATGGAACAAGAAAAAACAACAGGGCTCTAATACCTGGGTAATCGGGCCGGGTGAAAATATATTTATGAATCAACTTTATGGCAAGGTCGTTACGACGACACAAAACGGGGTCACGGTAAAAAAAGAATATCTCTGGAAAACTCAGGAAGAAATTGTGCAATCGACCGTGCAGGGGTGGATGGACAGTCCGCCGCATCGAAAAAATATCCTGTCGCCGAAATACGACCAACAAGGCATTGGGGTCGCTATTTCTGGATCTGAAATTTATGTCACGGAGGATATGTTTTAACTTTATCGCTGGGCGCTTTAGAAAATATAAATATGACATCCCGAGGATTCTGCTGGAGGCGGCCCTTGATCAGTTTTCATCCTAATTATTTTTTTGTTTAATGCGTTTGTCCTTATAGGGGGCAACTCACGAAACGGAAAAAATCGTACGCTAAGGCTTTTTTAAGTTATGTGAACTCCGACCGCTTCTATAGTTAGGTGTAGAGGCCCGATAACATCAATCATAGGAACCGTTCATCCGTTTTTCGAGACCACATTAGCTGAGAATATCGGCGCATACCGGCCCACATTAAATAAGAATGAACCCAAAAACATAGGCAAGGAACCTCATTAACCGATAACGGTAGAACAATAAACCGAGCGTTGATTTATGGCATCCGTATTCTGCACTGAAAACAGTCCGATTTCGGCAGCAAAATCACCTTGCTGCTGGCGTTCGACAGATGGCCCTTTTTTTTGAACCGAAAGCGCTTGTTGACAGACCTGATTTGCTAGATAATCGTTGATTGTTAAACATGGATAACCTACGGAGCGGTGTATGAAGAAGCGGGTTGGACTAGGTGTTTTCTATCAATGGGCGAGATGCTTTCACCTCTGGTCCTTCTTGCTCATTCTACTCATATCGGCCTGCACGACAGTTGGCTTGAGTCATTCGACTAATTCCAGGCGCAATCAACAAACGTTTATATCCGCTTGGGAACCGACAGCTAGCGCTGCCGACTCGATTCGTCAGGCCGGCCTGCCAGAACCACTGATCGCGATAGGCGCCACGCCGACCGAGCTTGACAACCAAGCCCTGGCGCCGGCGCTCAAGCGTTTTGCCGACCGCGCCGATCATGACGATATCCGGCCACTGAACGACTTCCTGCAATCCCATCCGCGCAGTCCATGGCGGATCGCGCTGCTCACCAACCTCGGGCTGATCCACTATCACGCCGCCCGTTTTTCCTTGGCTACCGAAGCCTCCGATGCTGCTTGGCAAACTGGCAGAACGATCAATGCCGATGGCGCCGCAAAAGCCGTGATAGACCGGGCCCTGGGGGAACTGATCCGCATGCATGCCCGCCTGGGCCATCAAGCCGAACTGTGGCAATTGCTGGCCGAAATTCAAGATAGGCCGCTAAGCGGCGCAGCCACCGAAATGGTAGCCGGCGCCAAAGAGGGCCTGTGGATCATGGAAAACCAGCCAGGGGTCGCTTATTTATGTGGCCCCAAGGCCTTGCAAAGCATTATCGACCGCTTTCAACCGGCCGGTAGTCAACGGAGCGTCATCGAAAATGCTTGCTCAGGCAGCCAAGGTTATTCGCTGAACCAAGTCGCCGAATTGGCTGAAAAGGCCCATGTTCCGCAACAAATGGTTAAACGCACGCCGGGCGCGGAATGGGTGTTCCCCGCCGTCGTGCATTGGAAGTCCAGCCATTACGCAGCCTTATTGGAACAGCGCGACGGCCGCATTCATATCAAAGACCCGACCTTCGGCGGCGACTTGTGGGTCAGCCCCGCTTCTTTGGAACAAGAAGCCTCCGGCTATCTGTTGATCCCGCCAGGCCCTTTGCCAAAAGGCTATCACTCGATGTTCAAGTTTTTAAGCTTAGAAATACAGCCGGAAAACGGGTAAGCTAATCAGTGTAAACTGCCACGTATTTCAACACCATGTTGATGTACGAGCCGGCACACTTTATAAAATCGTTTGTCACTGATTTAGATGCAGCCCTGGGAAAGCTAAAGTCCAATGCCAGGCTGACGCACCTACAAAAGACTTGGCTAGGATTTTGTTTAACGGGGATGTTACTGACC
>NZ_JAWPOH010000071.1:0-14730 GCF_037671525.1 Methylobacter svalbardensis | reverse complement strand
GTTCAAGCTGGAATGTCTGAAGATAAAATACAAGGCCAATCATTTTGCGCTAAGAACTAAGCTATTTATCAAAGCGAACCAGATAGCTTATGAAGAGTTGCAAAAATTACTGGCTGCGTAACATCAGATTATAATGCTAGCAGAAAAAATGAGCGACTATAGTGGTTTCTCGATTATAAACTGACTCAGGCTGTCAAAACATGGCAAGAACTTGCAGTTTATTGCATGAAGGTGTTTTTTGTCTCTGATGTTATTGGGTTATGACAGGGGCTGTAAAGACAAAACCGTGCATATGCGCGGTTTTGATGGACAGGGGGTTCGTTTAACGTGGCGTTGGCTTTTTTGCGTAGGCGGGCCAACAACACATCCGGACGCTCGTTGCGATTGATAATGCGCCGACCGATGATGTCGTCGGCAATGTCGAATTTGGAAAACCCAAACATCAATTTAATTATAAGGTACGGTAGCGTACAGACTGGGGTGACAGATCCTGTATGCTACAAACAAGGTTGTTCTTTTTTATAATCCAAGGAGTAATTCTTATGAAACGAATGCACTTAACACTTATCTTTCTCTGTATTTTGTTCAGCTTCCCTGCTGTTGCAGAACAGGAGCTGATCAAACCACAAACCCAAGGCGATGTTATCTTCGTCAGCGGTGGAGTAGGGGCCGATGAACAAGATGCATTGCAAGCCATGCGAGCCGGCTATAACTTGCACCTGCTATTTTCGATAAAGGGTACAGGAGAATATGTCAGTGACGTGAGGGTCCGTATCGCGGACTCAAGGGGCAACAGCCTCATGGAAACTTTATCTGAAGGCCCTATGCTATTCGCCAGGCTCAAGCCCGGCCGTTACATCGTTACCGTTGAACGGGGCGATCAGGCATTCAAACAGACGACAACGGTCGGAAGTACAAAGTGGACTTCGCTGTCGTTCACCTGGCCCCAAGAGCGGATTGACTAGATCGGCATCTTGTTCACCCCGGAACAGGTCGGTGAGATTTCCCGGACGCATTGCTTACAAGGGTAGGCTTTTCATCCTCCGTGCTGCAAGGGATTGAGATTGTGAAAGTATTCGATATAGGAGAAATCACCATGAAGCGCATGAACATGAAGATTTAATACATTGATTGACTTAGCCTTTTCTTCATGTCCTTCATGAACTTCATGGTTAATAGTACTTTTTATGCCGTACTCATTCATTCTTTCACAGTCTCGATTGCTCACCCATCATTTAATCTACTGAAGATTATTCAAATGAATAGCAGCAAAGATTACATCCCTGACACTACAGCAATACGTAGAAATATCCGAAGATATTTACGACGAAATTGATAGCGTTGAATACGTCGGGAGAGTACGGGTAAGTGTGTCGAACATCCTGAATACGGCGGCATTGTCCTTATTTCATCTACTATTGGCAACTGCCTAATGATTCACTTTTGACCTGCTCATCCTTTTGTAAGGGGATGTAAGATGTCAATGGACTATGCCGGGGAGAGATATGCAAGTGATCGAGTTCTGTTTTGACCACGTGGTAGCATTCGCAGGCACGCGCCTCCAATCCCGACCGGTCTAGTACCGTAATGCGTCCACGGCGGTAATCAATCAATCCTGCTTGCTGCAATTTCCTGGCGGCCTCCGTGATGCCTTCGCGTCGCACGCCGAGCATATTGGCGATCAATTCCTGGGTAATGATTAATTCGTTCGAAGGGAGTCGATCAAGGCTTAGCAGCAGCCAGCGGCAGAGTTGCTGGTCCACGAAATGATGACGATTGCAGGCCGACGTCAGCGCTATCTGGGTAATCAGCCCCTGGATATAGCGCAGCAACAAATCGTGCAGCGCTCCGTTGCGGCATCCCCCGGAGCGGTTGAACTCCTGCATAAGTCGTCGCGCCCGCAACCGATAGGCGTAACCAGCGTTCCGCACCACAGCCTGATTAGGCATGGTTCTCCCGCCCAAGAACAGGGAAACACCGATGATGCCATCGTTGCCGACCATGGCGATTTCGGCTGGTGCGCCACTCTCCATGACGTAAAGCATCGATACGATGCAGGTCGTGGGGAAATAAGCGTAACGCAACTCGTCCCCGGACTCGTAAATAACCTCTCCGCGCGGTAATTCAACCAGTTCCAGATGAGGGGAAAGGCGCGTGTATTCAGTAATCGACAGGGAGTCGAGAAGATGGTTTTGCCAAAGGTTACGCGGGTCAATCATAGTAATGTCCCTATGTTTGTGACAAGTATTGAATAACGCATCAACCATAAAAAGAACGATTAGCGCTACTAGGATGCATAAGTATAATTTGTTCAATTTATCCAATCAATAAGTGCGAATACCTATCAGATCAACTCGTTACTGCCAAATGTCTTGCATCACCGAAGCCTCAGTTCGTGTAATGGTCGACTAAAACCGGACACTTTCTTAAGCAGTCTTCTTATAGAATTCCGGCTCAAATTCCAGGGGGATTGATAGCCTGGTTTTGAGTGCGCGCTTACCTATAAAAAATCGTAGTCCACGAAAAACACAAAAAGCACGAAAAATAAACGGGGTACATAGAAGCCTGTCGAAAATGCATCCTGATTACAATGAACCTCGGCTAGTATCGTCATGCCGGCATGAATGCCAGTTCCAGTCAAATTGATATGATATGAATAATTTGGCATTACACCGTAAGTCGAGAAATAGAGAGATTTACATTTTTTCGTGGCTTTCGTGCTTTTCGTGGATAGTGCGTAACATCAGTCAATAATACTGAGCTTTGCCGCCTCTTTTGTTCTGAATTTCTCGTAATTTAATTGTTCGCGTTTTAAGCTTCGGAAAAAGCGCTCTGTCGGCGCATTATCCCAACAGTTACCTTTACGGCTCATACTCCATGAGACTAGAAAAGTATTATCCAAATCGTGCTGAAAAAATTAATTACCACAGAGAACACGAAGGACACGGAGAAAATAACCCTATTCATCAAAGTATTAAAAACTTCGTGCTCTCGGCAACTGCTCCTGCGTTGCTCTACCTCCTGCATAATCCACAGGGATGTGGTGAATGCAGATATTGCAGGAGCAAATATCTGTCCTTGCAGTCGTCCGTGTTCTTCGTGGTTATTGAGTCGATTGATGCTAAGAACAAGTCTTTCACCATCTCGGTAGCGTGGGAACGAGAATGCCCCGTCCGGTTATGATGACTTGTGTAGATAGCTATGCCCTAAAGGGCACCATGTAATATTTCGCGCTCCATCCGCAAGTGTTCAGCTTCTTTACGTAAGCGCGTGTGTCGTCTTGATCTGTCAAGTTCAAAACCTTTTTCTTGGTCGCCGATGGGATTGTTGGCCCTTGTTCGGCTCGCACCCATCGCCCAATAGCACTCAGTGATATGCCTAAATTGTCAGCTGCTTGCTGGTGCGTATAGCCTTTTTCGTTAACCAACTTTGCCGCGTCTTGTTTGAATTCAAGAGTGTATTTAGGCCGTTTATGTTTATTTTGATTACTCATGCTAACCTCTGATGGCATTAAGCAACCGGTATCCGACCATTAATTCGGCGATCTGGATTTGAGCAAATTAATGCCTTTTCTTGCAATTGGGCTTATTATATCGACCATTATTACCATGAGTGTAGGAATGACCGGTCGGCCTTACACTCCTGCTTAGCCACGATGATTTATGATAACGCGCCATGAAACCTTCTAAAATATTAATGCTTTTGCTGCTAAATTCAGCTATCGCCGGCTGCGGACAGCCCGGTCCGCTTTATTTGCCGGGTCAAGCGCCACCGTTTCATGTAGAACCGGAACCCGCCCAAAAACCAGAACCCAAGTCCGACTAATCTGCCGGGAAGCAGATTTGCATTTACCCGAAGGGGGCATGGCAGGGATAGCCATGCATAATAAAAACAACTAAACATGGATTATTTTAATTACCGAAACGGTGAGCTGTTCGCCGAAGACATTGCTGTTTCTGATATCGTCTATAAATACGGCAGCCCCTGCTACATCTATTCAAGAGCTACGCTGGAGCGGCACTGGACGGCTTTCGACCGGGCTTTCGGCAAACAGGCGCATTTGATCTGTTATGCAGTAAAGGCCAATTCCAATATTGCGATACTCAATTTGCTGTCCCGTTTAGGTTCGGGTTTCGACATCGTCTCTCTGGGCGAGTTGGAGCGAGTGATTACCGCCGGCGGCGAGCCTGAAAAAATCGTGTTTTCCGGTGTCGGCAAACGCGAAGACGAAATTCTGGCGGCGCTAAAAATCGGCATACGCTGTTTTAATATTGAAGTCAGCGGCGAACTGGACCGGATTAACCGGCTGGCCGGGCAATTGGGCGTTATCGCGCCGGTATCTTTTCGGGTAAACCCGGATGTCGATGCCAAAACTCATCCTTATATCTCTACCGGTCTAAAGGAAAACAAATTCGGCATAGACATTCAACAAGCCTTGACCGAATATCGCCGTGCTGCGGCCATGTCCAATATCAAGGTGATCGGCATTGATTGCCATATCGGCTCGCAACTGATCGAAACCCGGCCTTTTCTGGATGCGTTGGATAAGATTCTCGATCTGGTTGCAGCGCTTGCGGCCGAAGGGATTAAACTGCATCATCTGGATCTGGGCGGAGGCTTGGGCATTTGTTATAAAGATGAACAGCCGCCTGAACCTGCCGACTATATCCAGGCGATTTTGGCGCGACTGGGCAGAACCGATATTGAAATTCTACTGGAACCGGGCCGCGCTATCGTCGGCAATGCCGGTATTCTGGTCACCCAGGTTGAATATCTTAAACCGACGGCGAATAAAAACTTTGCTATCGTCGATGCGGCAATGAATGATCTGGTACGCCCTGCTTTATATGGCGCCTGGCAGGCTATTATTCCGGTAAACCTGCAAAGTGATGCGCTAGAAACAACCTGGGATATCGTCGGCCCGGTCTGTGAAACCGGTGATTTCTTGGGTAAAGACCGTGTGCTTAAAATTGCTCAGGGCGATTTATTGGCGATACGTTCATCCGGCGCCTATGGTTTTACCATGAGTTCGAATTATAATTCCAGACCGCGCCTGGCTGAACTGCTGGTTGATGGCAGCAGTCTGCACCTGATCAGGGAAAGGGAAACGCTTGCGCAGCTTTGGGTGGGCGAGCATTTGATACCCTAGGGTATCAACCAAAACAAACGTCCACGAAAGACACGAAAAGCACGAAAAATCGTAACACGATTCATTTGATTGCTTATTTCGCGTCTTTCGTGATTTTCGTGGACTGCTTAAATATAAATATAAATGATCAATTTCACAAAAATGCACGGCCTCGGTAATGATTTTGTGGTCATAGACGCGATCAATCAGCAGATCGCCTTAACGCCCGAACAAATCCGACGGCTGTCTGACCGGCACTTCGGCATAGGCTTTGATCAGCTGTTACTGGTTGAAAAAGCGGTAAGCGCCAATGCCGATTTCAAATACCGGATTTTTAACGCGGACGGCAGCGAAGTTTCCCAATGCGGCAATGGTGCGCGCTGCTTCGCCCGTTTTGTCCGCGATAAAAAACTGTCGGATAAGAATGAAATCCGCGTCGATACCAATTCCGGTCAATTGTTGCTACGTTTTGATGACGACGACCAGATCACCGTCAATATGGGCGTTCCAAGACACGCCCCCGCCGAAATCCCGCTGCTGACGGAAGAAGAATCCCGCTTTTATACGGTGCTGGTTAACGATACTGAAAAGGCCTTCGGCGCGGTTTCGATGGGTAATCCGCATGCGGTTATTCAGGTTACGGATGTTAAATCCGCGCCGGTGGCTGAATTGGGCAAAGCCCTGGAAAGCCATGCTTTTTTCCCGGAACGGGTTAATGTCGGTTTTATGCAAGTCGTAGATCGCCAACACATCAAGCTGCGCGTGTATGAACGCGGCGCTGCCGAAACCCTGGCTTGCGGCAGCGGCGCTTGTGCCGCCGTGGTCATCGGCATCGAACACAATCTGTTGGATCATACGGTCTGTGTTGAGCTACCTGGCGGAACGCTAACCATCAACTGGCCTGGCCGTGGCGAACCGGTATTAATGACTGGGCCTGCCATTTCTGTTTTTGAAGGACACCTATGCTATGAATGAATTAATCATGGAACTCACTCCAGCCCAGGTTGAAAACTATCTGCGCAATCATCCCGAGTTCTTTCATCAGCATTTGAATTTGCTGGAACACCTGAGTATCCCTCATCCCACCGGCAGTGCGGTCTCCCTGATTTCAAAGCAGCTGGAACTGTTTAGGAGCCGGCATCATGACATGGAAAACCAGCTCACTGCGCTGATTGAAATAGCCAGGGATAACGATGCTTCTCTGAACCGCATGCACAAGCTCACTCTGGCGCTGCTGGATGCCACAACGCTGGAAGACGCAGTCGCTAATCTTGATGTCGTCCTGTCAGAATATTTTTTGATCGACTTTGTTGCTGTGCGCATCATCAAACACCATCCAGACCCCGCGACTATGACCAATCTGTTTATTGAGCCGGACAGCAAGGACCTGGAACCGTTTGCCGGCGAACTGGCCGGCAATCAGCCTAAATGCGGTCGCCCGACTCTGGCTCAGGCAAGAGTGTTATTCGGCGAATCGGCGTTTGAAGTGAAATCCTGCGCGATTATTCCACTGGCTTTTACCGAATTGGAAGGCATTTTAGCCATCGGCAGCCGGGAGGACGGCCGCTTTCATTACAGCATGGGTAACCTGTTTTTAAACCAAATGAGCGAAATCATAGGTACCCGTCTGATCAACTTGTTACATGAACGGAAGATTTAATCGTGCATCCTGATGCGGAGCTGATGCTGGCTGACTTTTTCACTCAGCTCAGCGTTGAAGTTCGCGCCTCGGCACACACCATAAAAAGTTATCAGCGGGATATTAAGCATCTGTCCCGCTATTGCACAGACAAGGCCATAGCCCAATGGGCAGACCTGCAACACACCGATATTCGTGCCCATATAGCCGGTCGGCATCGGAAAGGTCTGAGCAGCAAAAGCCTGCAACGTGAGCTGTCTGCGATACGCAGTTTTTATAACTACCTGTTAAAAAAAGCCCAGGTCAGTGTCAATCCTGCCCAGCATATTCAAGCGCCCAAACAAGATCGAAAGCTGCCCAAAACACTGGATGTCGATCAGTTATCCGGTTTATTGGAAGCCGGGGCAAGTTCGCTGCTCGAAATCCGTGATCTGGCCATGTTCGAATTATTCTATTCATCCGGCCTGCGGTTGAGTGAGCTATCGGCGCTTGATGTAACCGACCTGGACTTGCCGGATAACACCCTGACAGTTCGTATCGGTAAGGGCGGAAAATCCAGAATATTACCGGTAGGCAGCAAAGCCGTTACCGCTATTGAAAACTGGTTACAACAACGCGCCATAAAAATACCCGCCATCGATTCGGCTTTATTTGTGTCAACGCGAGGAACTAGGCTCGGTCAACGCAACATCGAATTAAGGCTGGAACAGTGGTGCAAAAAAAAAGGTATTGCCGAACATATCCATCCGCACATGCTCAGACACTCCTTCGCCAGCCATTTACTTGAATCCAGCCAGGATTTAAGAGCCGTCCAGGAACTGCTCGGCCATAGCAATATCAGTACCACCCAAATATACACTCATCTGGACTTCCAGCATCTGGCTGAAATTTATGATAAAGCCCATCCAAGAGCCAAAAAAAAACCCTTATAGCGGCTTGTACCATAAGCAAATCGCTAAAAAACCTGCTACTATGCAGTTAATTTTTCATATAAAAAGCAATAGGGTGAAAATTTTTTCAACCCTACAAAAAACCTCTTTACGGGATTTCAAAAATGGCGGCAAATGAAGCACTGAACGATTTAAAATCGAAAGGAATACTCTGGGGATTTGGCGTTTTCACCCTCATTGTAATGGTCATTTTGATCTTCTTAGGCACTTGGTGGGGCCGTGAGCCGGAACAATTTAATATACAAGACGAAGCGGTGAAACGCGCCGAAGAAACCCACACCACTGATAATATGCCTGTCGGCTATGTTTATACCAACACCCTGGCTCATATCGCCGAGGTTCTGCTGCATAAAAGCGGCGGCTATATTACTAATGATGTTGCGCCCCCCGGCGTTTTCCTGGACAACATTTCCAATTGGGAATATGGCGCGTTGGTGATGCTGCGTGATGCCACCACCGCATTAAGAAATCACTTTGCCAGAGATCAGTCGCAATCTGCCGAAGATTTCGATCTTGCGGTCGCCGAGCCTTACTTCTATTACGAAAACAACTCATGGGCGCTACCGTCAACGGAAGCGGAATATGAAAAGGGCGTCGAGGCTTTGCACAAATACATGTCACGCCTGCAAAAATACGGAGGCCCGGTCAAAAAAGCGCAATTTTACTCCAGAGCCGACAATTTGTGGCAGTACACCGAAGTGGTGATAAAACGTCTGGGTGGTTTGTCTACCCGATTGAGCGCAAACGATTCCAGCAACTATGGCCCTGGACTCACCAAGCTTGAGCAACAGGCCGCTGAAGAAAAAGGAACACCCATAACTGTAGTGACATGGCTGGAGATTGACGATGTCTTCTATGAAGCGCGCGGTGCAAGCTGGGCTTTATTACACATTCTAAGAGCCATCAAACATGACTTTGAGGATATTTTATTGGATAAACGGGCCATGCGTACTGTTGACATCATGATTAAGGCGTTGGAAAATGCCCTGACTCCTATTTTAAGCCCAATGATATTAAACGGTAGCGGCTACGGTATTTTCGCCAACTACTCCTTATCAATGGCCAATTATATAGCCCGCGCCAATGCGGCGGCGCTTGATTTACGCGACATTATGAACCGAGGCTAATGACGATGGACAATCAAATCAACTACAACTTGAAACAACTATCCAGCTGGAAAAGAATTTTCTTTATGCTGATTTTTGCAGCTATCGGCAGCCTGGTCAGAATGCTGCTTTGGGCCGTTATTATCTTACAGGTGGCCTCAACACTGATAACCGGCAAAGCCAACGTCAATACGCTTAACTTTGGACGTAGCCTGTCCATTTATACGTACCATATTTTATTGTTTCTGACCTTCAATACCGAAATCCTGCCGTTTCCTTTCTCCGACTGGAATATGACCGCAGAACTGAACCTGCCGGAACCGAAAAAATCCGCAAAATAATACGGAATGAATGCTACCCGAAAAATCATTCATATCGATATGGATGCATTTTTTGCGGCAGTAGAGCAGCGCGATTTTCCACAATACCGCAATAAACCGCTGATTGTCGGCGGCGCTCCAAACTCTCGGGGCGTAGTCGCAACCTGCAGCTATCAAGCAAGGCAATACGGCATCCATTCTGCGATGCCTTCGGCTCACGCTTATCGTTTATGCCCGCAAGCTATTTTTGTAAAACCCCGTTTCGAAGCTTATCAACAAGCGTCAAAGTCCATTCGAAAAATCTTTGCCGACTATACTGACCTTTTTGAGCCCCTGTCCCTGGATGAAGCTTATCTGGATGTCAGTCATTCATGCCTGCATCAAGGCTCCGCCACATTAATCGCCAAAGCCATCAAGGCGGCGATTAAGCAGGAAACCCAGCTGATCGCTTCGGCCGGCATTTCTTATAACAAATTTCTCGCCAAAATCGCCTCGGACATCAATAAACCGGACGGGCTTTATTTAATCACCCCGGAACAGGGCGCAGACTTTGTCGAACGGCTTGCGGTCGAAAAGTTTCATGGCGTAGGCAAGGTGACTTCGCTAAAAATGCGAGCGTTGGGCATCAACACCGGCAAGGACTTAAAGGATCTGCCGCTGGAAATGTTGCAGCATTATTTTGGCAAGGCCGGACTGCATTATTACAGCATTTCCAGAGGCATAGACCACCGCCCCGTCAACAACTGCCGCAGCAGAAAATCGGTAGGTGTGGAAATTACTTTTCAACAGGATATTAAGGTTAAACAAGAGGTTATTGCACAATTGCAAAGCCTGCTGGAAAAAGCCTTGAGCAAAGTCGCCGAAAAACAGCTGGTCGCACATACTCTAACCATAAAGATTAAATATCATGACTTTGTCCAAATCACCCGCAGCCGGACATTGCCGCATATCATTACTGCGGCAACAGCTATAGGTGCCGTTCTTGAAGATTTGGTAAAAAACACCGACATAGGCAGGCGCAATGTCCGCTTGCTGGGAATTACGCTGTCATCACTGGAAAACAAGTCCGGACAGACTCATTTCCAGCAAATGGATTTGTTTAGCGATTGCTAGGCATGATGATGTGATCGGAAACTAATCGATTTCCTGCTCATCCTCAAATCCCGACTCATCATCCAACTCGCCTTCAACCTGAAATAACAATTTCAATTGACGATACAATTGACGGGAAGATTTGGGCGGTTTACCGGCTTCGGCTTCTTTTTGAGCATTACGTAACAATTGTCTTAATACCTGCCGATCAGCCTGCGGTTGCTCGACAAGTAATGCCGTCAACGCATCATTGCCTTCGCTAATCAGCCGATCCCGCCAACGCTCTACCGCGTGATGCTCCCGTACGGCATGAGCGCTTTTATTTTTAATGCGTGACAGTTTCTCTAAGATGGGCTCTATGTCTATCTTATGAAGCTGGCTGGTAATAAATTTAAGTAACCGTTTTCTCGCGCCTTTATGCGGCATTCCCGATACTTCTATAACCGCTTTATTGATGATATCAGGAAGTTCAAGCGTTTTTAATTGCCCTGCAGGCAGCTCTGACATTTCTTCGCTTAAAGCGAAAAGAACGGACATATCTTTCTTTATTTGTGTCTTATTCGGCCGGATTGCATAAAATTCTTCCGCCTCATCATCGTATTCGTATTCTTCACTCATTCTATATCAAACCATTGCGATTAAAAAACAACCCATCTCACTACACCAGCACTCTACATCAATCCGCTTTTGCTTTGCTCCATTGAAAGCCGGGTTGTACTTGCAACACCCTATAGGGCACCCAGACTCGTTGTCTTTGTGGTGAATTAATTGCCAACTTCTATAACGAGTACGTCAATACCATTGCCTCTTAATCGGGTTCGAATGGTACTAACGCTGGCCATCTGGGTATAAGGCCCCATTTTGACCCGATTCCAGATCGTATTACCGACTTTTGCTTTCTCAACTTTCGATTCAATCCCCATTAAAGCCAGTTTGGCTCTTAAGGTATCGGCATCTTTAAATTCCTTGAACGATCCGGCTTGCAAAATATAATTAGCGGTTTTTGCCTGTCCAACCCGTTCCTCTCTGGTACGCGTGTTAATTTCATAATCCGGTACGATGACTTCTTTTTCAGGCAGGATGGTATAAAAATCAAATTGCGGCAACACCGGCCCCGGCTCGGGTTTTTTCTCCTGCTTGGGCGCTTCAACTTTTGCTGCCTCAGGCTTTGTCGATAACGCCTGCGAAGGGGATGTTTGTTTCGATCCGGTACTGCTCAAATAAACCAGAAAGACTACAAACGAAATAATCAATGCCGTAATCAGCATCCATCGCCACAGACTAAGACCTTCTGGTTTTTGTCTGTACGATGTGGACGCGGTATGCTTATTCTGCGTTCTGTGTTTGTAGTCTTTAGCCATTACATTGCTTCAGGTGTGTTGATATTCAGCAAGTCCAAACCGTTTGCCAATACCTGCTTTACCGCGCAAATCAGATTAAGCCTTGCATTACGAGTTGTTGCATCGTCAACAAGGAATTGATGCGCATTGTAGTAAGTATGAAACTCGTTTGCCAATTCGCGCAGGTATTGAATCAGCTGATGCGGCTCGTATTGCAATGCAGCACGTTCCAGCATTTCAGGATAGCGCGCCAGTGTACCCAGAAGATTGGTTTCGTGCTCTTCGGTCAATAGTGTCAGGTTTGACATGCCCAGCAGCAAATCCCGTTCCCAGTTTTTTTCATCCAATTGGCGCAATACGCTACATACTCTAGCATAAGCATACTGCACATAAAATACCGGATTTTCGTTGGATTTAGAGGTCGCCAGTTTCAGGTCGAAATCCATGTGCTGTTCCGATCTGCGCATCACGTAAAAGAAGCGCGCCGCATCTTTACCCACTTCATTGCGTAATTGCCGTAAGGTGACAAATTCACCGGAGCGAGTCGACATGGGTACTTTTTCTTCTCCGCGCCAAAGCGAGGCAAACTGCACCAGCAGCACTTTTAACTTGGATTCATCAGCGCCTAAGGCCTGAATGGCCGCCCTGACTCGGGGAATGTAACCGTGATGATCGGCTCCCCAAATATTGATGATCTGGTCGAAACCACGATCCAGCTTGTTCATGTGATAGGCAATATCCGACGCAAAATAGGTGGATTGTCCATTATCGCGTATCACTACCCGATCTTTTTCGTCGCCCAACTTGGCGCAGGCAAACCAAGTCGCGCCATCTTGCTCATACAGATGCCCGGCAACACGCAAGCGCTCCAGCGCTTGCTCCACCGAGCCGTCGTCCATCAATTGGCGTTCTGAAAACCATTCTTGATAGTCAACGCCAAACTCGCTCAAATCAATCTTGATGTCTTCGAGAATATTGTTCAAACCTATTTGAAAAAAGTCCTGATATAACAATTTTCCCAGCAAGGTTTTAGCGCGGGCTATCAACGCATCGATATGTATTTCTTTATCGCCGCCTGCAGGCTCATCAAGGGGTATGTCTTCAAATACTAGCTCAGCGGGTCTACGATAGTCATTACTGGCATTTTTATGAATGTCCCAGGCAATTTCGCGTACATATTCGCCGCGATAGCCATTGCTGGGAAAATGCACCACTTCGCCGCATTCTTCCAGGTATCTGAGCCAGATACTGGTGGCGAGTATATCCATCTGCCGACCGGCATCATTGACATAATATTCACGATGCACCTCAAAACCGACTGCCTCCAATAAATCGGCAACCACCGAACCATAGGCAGCTCCACGCCCATGACCGACATGCAAAGGCCCGGTAGGATTGGCGGATACAAATTCAACTTGAACTTTTTTACCGGCACCGACATGACTTAAACCAAACTCTCGACCTTCGTCGTGAATTTGCTTGATAATCTGATATTGGGCTGTGGGATCGATAAAGAAATTGATAAAGCCGGGCCCTGCCAGCTCAACTTTACTAATGGCGGCATCTTGAGGCAGCGCGGCAATCAGTTTTTCCGCCAACTGGCGTGGGTTGGTATTTGCCGGTTTTGCCAGCATTAATGCCAGATTAGAAGCAAAATCGCCGTGCTGTGCGTCACGGGTACGGTCAATAGTAATATTCGGGGTAATTTCCTGAGCGAGAACACCGTCTGATTTAAGTGTTTCAACGGCTTGCAGGATAAGTTCCTCTATCTTTTTTTTCATTGCTTCACTGCGTAGGTTAGATCGACTAAATAGATCTGCATTATCCATTAAAATCATTCGATTATCCATTCAACCTAAAAAAATCATTTGATCCACGAAAAACACGAAAAGCACGAAAATTATCAAAGAGATAACAAGTTGCAAGTCGTTACCCAAAGGGTGAATAACCACATCATCACAACATACTGATTTCTTTCGTGTCTTTCGTGGACTACTGCTGTTTTTAGGATAAAGCGTGCCAGCTCAATTCAACGGCGTGACGAAACTTAAAGGATAAGTCTCGAAAGGGAAAGTAGTATCCAAAGCCGGGCGGGGCATGTTGCCCCGTTCGAAACGTTTGGAGACGGTCAAGTGTAACAACTTAGTTCTGGCAGCGTAAAAACGTTACGGACGGGGTTGCAAACCCCGTCCCGCTTAGTGTTTTAAGTTGTGTAGATACCTATGCCAGAGGGGAAGGGATAAACTTATTTTTTGATGAAATACATATAGTTTCCGTACTTATTATCTTTAAGTACCATAGTCTTATCGGTTTTTTCCACTAATGAGTAAACATCGAACTTACCCGCTCTGCCCAGTATGCTGACTTTTAAAGTGCCATCTTCCACAACATAGTCAACCGCAGGTGCATCATAAGTGTTGCCTCTAACTTGCGGAATGTCTTTTTGGGTCAGCTGATTGTTATTAAGCACCCAGGTCATGCCCATAGGTTTCTTTTCAGTATCTTCGGGTGATTTTTTGGTATATTCCAGAAACCAGCTGCCGAGTATGTCCTTATCAGAACTCAGGGTATCGGCAAATACAGCCGGACTTGACAAGCCAAACAACAAGGAGAGTGCAAGTAATATTTTTATTTTGTTCATCATTTTTTCCTGGGTTAAGAAACTGGATATAAACCACTATTTTATTATAGTAATACCATTGTACAAGAAACTGATGACTGGTCTCTAATTTAACTTTATACTCGATGTTCAAGTTTTTAAATTTTTTGCAGCCTGATTCTTGGAAAATTATCCAGCAGCACGGTACTGTAGCGAAACCGTCGGCCCTAAACGCCCCAAATCCCTCCCAACCATATGTTTTCCAGAAGGCATTAACTGAAAAACCTCATCAATAAGTCCAGCCAATTCTTTGAGCTTAGCCGCAGGATTCTTATCCTCTAACAAGGCTTTGATAAATTCAATCAGCACCTCCATTTGAGATTTTCTTTGCAGACTGCCTATGGTATACGCGGGCAGTTTGTTTTCTATGCGGGCAGTCTGCTCTGGGTGAAGGAGGAGGCAATGGTCAAACAACAGACTCAGGATCAGGCCTCGGCTTGATCCTTCTTCATCCAATTGTTTGGCCTCACGCCCCCATCCTTCATAAAGCTTCCAG
>NZ_JAWPOH010000070.1:0-14876 GCF_037671525.1 Methylobacter svalbardensis | reverse complement strand
TTGTTGGCAGGATTATGGATATTCCTTTCTATGCAGGAGGTGTTGGATTGTTACTCCCATGAGGAGCTTGCCGCTTTGCAAGAAACAGCTCAGGATTTCCTAATGTGACTTGTGTAGATAGCTATGCACAGATCCAGTGTTCAGTGGCATCGGGATGGACGACTCGATATTTATCATGCAAATCGCTGCCGTCGGCCAATATCCGTTGCAAGGTTTCACTGACCCGTTGTTTATCGTCCGGATGGAGGCAGTCCAAAAATCGTTGCAAGTTCAGTGTTTCGTCAATAGAAACGCCGTAAAGATTTCGAGTTTTATCTGTTGCCCAGATCGTATCCCGCCGAATATTCCAAACCCAAAGGCCAATGTTAGCCGCTTCGGCAGCCAGGCGCATTTGTTCCTCCCGGGCTTGCAGGGCTTGTACGGCATATTGGCGCTCTATAACATTGGCAAACACATCAGCCATTAACCCAAGACCACGCACGACATCATCGCTCCAATGCCGAGGATATGCCGAAGCAA
The DNA here is from genome assembly GCF_037671525.1 of Methylobacter svalbardensis. Classification (NCBI taxonomy): domain Bacteria; kingdom Pseudomonadati; phylum Pseudomonadota; class Gammaproteobacteria; order Methylococcales; family Methylococcaceae; genus Methylobacter; species Methylobacter svalbardensis. The sequence goes on along the minus strand of NZ_JAWPOH010000070.1, from coordinate 14,357 downwards.
AACCGATCCTACCGATAAAATTCCCGCCCACTATAAACGGAAAGATCAGTTCGGCTCTCACCCCATAACGAAGAAAACCCTCTCTATCCATTGCTGCTTCGGCAGGTAAGTCATCCACGTCATGCATGATCACGGGTTGACCTTCAATTAGAATTCGGGTTATGTAAGGGCCTTCTGACATCAGCGATGAGGCTTCCCACGGTTTTGTACCGGGTTTGGCATAGGCAAATTTAGAATAAAAATCCTGACCGTCAGGGGTAACCAAACCTAAGCTAATTTGATCTAAATCCAGATTTTCACCAATCAGGCCCAGGCTTTCTTGAATTGCCTGGTCCATCATGTCGGGCTGGACGCGGACAAAACTAGCGGAAAGCTCTGCCAGCAAGGATTGAAATCGTAGATGTTCTTCGATTTCGATCAGAGTCTTGTTATTGTTTTTATGGCTCATCGATATAGGCTTTATGTTTTAACTGAAGGGAATAGAGTAACTTAAGGGGCATGAAAAAGCGTTCAGCGCACATTTTCCAGCAGCCGATTAATCTGATGCGCGACGTCCGGCGTATTCAGAATGTCCATATGCGATTTTGGATAGCCATAAACGCGGTCGGCTTCGTCTTGCGCTTCGGCTCGTAATTCGCTGGCCAAACTGACAGTGCCCGCGATTGGAAACCCGCTATTAATCAGTTTATGATTATGTACCAGGACAGGATGCCTAATTTTAAGTAGAGGCAGTTTACACGGATTTTTTTACCCTCCCGGCTTGATCTCCTTTGCCCCGGCACGAACAGCCTGAGCAAATTGAGCGTCCACATCCTCCACGGATACATACAGAGCAACCGACGAGCCGCCCAGCGACTGGGGACTGCTGAACGCGCCTTGTTCACAAGGATCGGCCAGCATGATGGAGGAATCGCCGATTTTAATTTCGGCGTGTCCAATTTGGCTGCTTGGCTGCGATAAACGGAATATTTCAATAGCATCGAACGCCCGCTTGTAAAAGTCGATGGCCTCGGCTGCCCCCTTAATCATCAGGTATGGCGTTACGGAGTGATAGCAATCTGGAATCGGTTTTACTGTCATGATGTTTCTCCTTAGGGATGAAGAAATTACAAAAATACCGTTTACTTATCCACCCTACAATTAAATCGGTATGTTTACAGTTTACTCTCCCTTAATTAAAATGCTTAGCGCGGAACTAATCGGTGTGCTGCTACGTCTTCCGCCGATAATTCGTTGTCATGACCAAGCTCCATTCTCCGTTTTCGCCCAGCAAGTATGAGCTATGTATGCGTTGGTAGTCGTTTGGAAACTCAATCACGTCTTTGTACGTTGCCAGCTTTCCCTCATCAGCGCAGTTTGGGCCTTCGCTATTGAGCGTCAGCACTTTCCCTTCCGCGTCCAACGTTCCTTCGTACAGCCATAGGTGGGCCATCATTGAACCTATCCAAGTTCCCACATATTTTTGTTTCTGCGGATCATAGCCGAGCGTCATCACCATGGTCGCTATGCCGCAGCCGGGCATCTCGCACTGACTTTCGGACAGCACCCAAATGCCTCCCAGCGAGCGCACGCATTCCGTTCCATTGAAATTTTCAGACGGCTTGTCGGCTCCCATAGAGCACTCGGACTCATACATCCATTCGCCAACGAACTGTTGCAACCATTCGTGTTCTTTTTGCGGTTCGGTTTTCATCGGTATTCTCCTGTATCTTGATTGTTAAGGTTTAACTGCATTTTTAGCCTTGATTTATTGCTTCAGGCTCCATGTAGATAAGTTCCCAAATATGTCCATCCAAATCCTGAAATCCATGCCCATACATAAAACCGTGATCCTGCGGTTCGTTATAAGTGGTTCCACCGGCGGCGATTGCCTTGCGAACCATTTCATCGACTTGTTCCCGGTTCTCGACCGTTAAGCACACCAGAACCTCCGTGTATTTCGTGGCATCGCAAATGTCTTTGGGCGTAAAAACCTTGAACTTGGCCTCGGTTAACAGCATGACGAAAATGTCTTCGGCCACAATCATGCAGGTGGCGGTCTCGTCAGTAAATTGGGGATTAAATGTGAAACCGAGTTGAGTAAAAAACCCTATCGACTTATTAAGGTTTTTTACCGGTAGATTGACGAAAATTTTAGTAACCATGCTTTCTCCAGCTGACAGTAGATTGCACCATGGCATATCGGCAACACGGCGCTGACACTCGTTATCACCGGCAGTTCAAAGCGGCGCTATATAGCGTCTTGTCAGGCTCGGCCTTTAGCGGCATAGCTGGTCATCAGGCTTTGGTAGATCGGGGTATGGTCGCAAAGGAGCTTGCCAAAGCCCTGGATGTCGTTGCGCCAGTCGCGGTGCAGCTCGGAACCCACAGCGAACCAATCCAGCAGTTGCACCCCTGCGGTCGCCATCCGAAGCCATGCAGCCTCACGGCTGGCTTGGTTGAATGTGCCGGACGCATCGGTGACGACGAATACCTCGTAGCCCGCTTCCAACGCGGAGAGCGCAGGGAATGCCACGCAGACCTCGGTCACGATGCCGGCAATGATCAGTTGCTTGCGGCCGGTGTCCTTCACCGCCTTGACGAAGTCCTCGTTGTCCCAGGCGTTGATTTGGCCGGGGCGGGCGATGAACGGGGCGTTGGGGAACATTTCTTTCAGCTCGGGCACGATGGGGCCGTTCGGCCCTTCCTCGAAACTGGTGGTAAGGATAGTCGGCAGATTGAAGAACTTCGCCATATCGGCCAAGGCCAGAATACTATTCTTGAATTCGCTGGGCGGATAGTCCTGTACCAACGCAGTCAGGCCGGACTGGTGATCCACGAAGAGAACCGCCGCATCTTCCTTGGAAATGCGACTGTACTTGTAAGTGCTGTTCATGATGTCACCTCTTTCATGGTTCCGATGTGGGCATACAGGGTGTAGTAAAATCTGGGAACTTTGCCTTGTTGCTATTTAGTTCCTGTACAATTTTTTCTTAAAATATCAATATTTAAGCGGAGCGCACAATTCGTATAAACACCTACGCACGCTAGCTTACAGTCGCAGTGGCCAGAAATAGTAAAGTCTGTTTAGGGGAGGTTAGAATGTATCAAGCTCCAACCAAGTGCGGTCGGGTGCAGGCAGGTAAGCGGTTATTTTGTTAAGGAACGCGCATTTTATTTTGTGCGCGTTCCTAAGCGAGCTTGCTCATTTCGTTATGCAGCCATCGTTCCAGGACTTTGAGCACATAAGCCTGTTCATCCGGAGCAAGAGCGCGGCCTCTTGCTATGCCATGCCATTTTTCCAGGCAGCCGCGGCAGCAACAGGCCGTTGCATGTTGTGCTACAAAAACCGGATGGCCTCGAAAAGGGGTTTGTTTGCCATCATTTTGAAGCACTGCCGGCGCCAGACGTTTTGCGACAAAGTCTCCGGCATGAACGATAACCGTTGGCAGCCCTTTAGTGCGCAAATAGACAAGATCTTTGCCTTGGAGGTGAAACTTGCTGCGGAAAGGTGACTTTGAGAGGGTCTCAAAGAGCTTGTCTAAATTTCTCATCAGGGTGTTTTATAGCTTCTGTTTTTATGGTTTTATTATGGGCGGATGTTTTATCATGAATCAAGTTCTGAATCCTGATTGAGTGCTTATATGAATATCCACGAGCAAAGACATCGCGGCATGCATCTGAATGACCAAGCATTATTTAGCGGTGAACAATTGCATCGTTTACACGATGCAGTGTATGAATTCTGCTGGTTGCTGGATCGCGGTTATGCGCGGCATTCGGTTATCCGATTGGTAGGCGACCACCATCAGCTTACCAAACGTCAACGTTTGGCTATTTCCAGGGCAGCCTGTTCGAGCAGTAACCGCGAGTTAAGAAAGGCAACCTGCCTTCGGATGGAACAAACCAAAGATCGGCAATTGGTTATTGACGGGTTTAATCTGGTTATTTCCGTTGAAACGGCGATGGCGGGAGGATTATTGCTACGTTGCTGCGATGGCTGTATACGGGATATTGCCAGTATTCATGGGACTTACCGACTGGTGCATGAAACCCGGCAGGCAATTGAGCTCATTGGCAATGTGCTGCAAGATTTTTCTCCTGCGAGCGTGTTGTGGTTGTTCGACAAACCCGTCTCCAATAGCGGACGGCTTGCCGAGATGGTACGGGATATTGCCAAGGTTCATTGCTGGAACTGGCAGGCGGAGTTGATTGGCAATCCGGATCAGGTCATTCGGAATAGCGGTAAAGTTGCTATCACCTCCGATTCGGCGATATTGGACGGAGGGGTGCAGTGGTTAAATTTGGGCGCTTATTTGATAACACATCATTTTCATGAATCCTGGCTGCTTGATTTTTCAGATGCTTTGAATAAAACCTGAGATATTGTGGTTGGAACGGTACGCATAGGCGTAGGCTTATGCCGACAGGTTGATTTTTGTTCCAAGATGGTCTGTATTACCATTGTGGGTGTCTTGATTTTTCTGCAACAATTCGGCCTGTGCCTGTGCGGCCATTGCCATTGCACTGGCTGCAACTTGCATATCAGAACCGGAAGGTTGGGACGGAGACAGGGCGGCTCTTCTGATGGTGTCGGCTTTGCGTAATGTTGCGGCCGGGTCGCCTGAAACCGGAGAGGTATCGATGCTGACTTCGCCGCCAATTGCATACTGAATTCCGTCGGGGCCTTGCTGATATTCAAAACTGGCGCCACCGGTGGCAATGCTGCCTGCCGCAGCCAGATGCGCTGCTTCATGAGTCCTGACTTCAGCGTCCCTTTGCCTAAGTTCGCTGATGACCTTCAGGTCGGATTCGGAAATTCCCCCGGTTTTTTTATCGCCCGTTGATGTGGAAGCATCAGTTTTTAATGCGAGATCTTTTTGAACGTCCTGATCTGAATTGGTTGTAGAGGCAGCCGGTGGCTTCTGAGAATAATCAGTTTGTTGAACAGCGGGTCTATTACCGGCTATGGATGAAATCATGATGCACCTTCACATCAGATGAATAATTTCGAGTTTAATAAACAAACAATCAATAGTCTATCGATAAGTTAAAAATAAATAAATTAACGTATAATGCTCATTTATCCAATGCGGTTAAGCCGTTCGGCCTTTGGTCCTGAGCACAGTCGAAGGGTCGCCACGAACGCGTTTAACTTGATGACATTGTCATTTTACCCGGCTGTTTTTTGATGTCCACCCCCGATCTTTTCAAGCAACTCACCCATCAGTTAACGCAGTGCCTTAACCAGGACAGACACGTATTAAAGCGGCAGTTAGACCGCTGTCGCAGCAAAAACTCCGTAGAAGAATTAAATGCGCTGGCGAGCCGTATTGAAAGATCGGTTGCCGCCAGAAACAAGCGCCTAGCCAGTTTCCCCGTGCTTACCTTTCCCGATTTGCCGGTCACCGGCAAAAAAGACGACATCGCCAAGCTGATACAGGAAAACCAGGTAGTGATACTGTGCGGTGAAACCGGCTCCGGTAAGACCACGCAGCTGCCCAAGATTTGCCTGTCGATAGGCCGGGGAGCGGCAGGGTTTATCGGCCATACCCAGCCCCGGCGTATTGCGGCGCGCACTGTCGCCGACCGTATCGCGGAAGAGCTCGGCGAACCGATGGGCAAGTCGGTCGGCTACAAAATCCGTTTTAACGACAAAACCCACTCTGAATCGTTGGTTAAGCTGATGACCGATGGTATTTTGCTGGCCGAGTCGCAAAACGATCCTTATTTGAATCAATACGACACCATCATTATCGATGAGGCGCATGAGCGCAGCTTGAACATCGATTTTCTGATCGGTTACATGAAGTGGCTGCTGCCAAAACGTCCCGATTTAAAGCTGATCATCACTTCGGCAACCATCGATACGCAACGCTTTTCCACGCATTATAACAATGCGCCGATTATCGAAGTGTCGGGGCGCACTTATCCGGTGGAAATGCGCTATCGACCTATCGAGCAACGAGAGGAAGAAGACGACCAATCCGCCGGGAGCGGATTGGCACGCACCGCGCCCGAAGGAGCAAGGGCAGGGGCAGCCCTTGATGACCAATCCGCCGGGAGCGGATTGGCACGCATCGCGCCCAAAGGGGCAAGGGCAGGGACAGCCCTTGATGAAACTACGGATGACTTGCAAAACGCGATACTGGATGCGGTTGACGAGCTGTACCGGGATTTGCGCGGCGATATCCTGATTTTCCTTAGCGGCGAGCGGGAAATCAGGGAAACCACCGATTCGCTGAAAAAGCATCATCCGACCCAATATGAAATCCTGCCGCTGTATTCAAAACTCAGCGTCAGCGAGCAGGAGCGGGTGTTCAAACCCAAAGGCGGCAAGCTGCGCATCGTGCTGGCGACCAACGTCGCGGAAACCTCGTTGACGGTTCCGGGCATCCGCTGCGTAATCGATACCGGCCACGCGCGTATCAGCCGCTACAGCCATCGCAGTAAAATCCAGCGTTTGCCGATCGAGCGCATCTCGCAATCCAGTGCCAACCAAAGGGCAGGGCGCTGCGGCCGCGTCGCCGAGGGCATCTGCATCCGGCTGTATTCGCACGACGATTATCTGGCGAGGCCGGAGTTCACCGAGCCGGAAATCATGCGCACCAATTTGTCTGCGGTTATTTTGCAGATGATTTCGTTGAATCTCGGCGACATCGAAGACTTCCCGTTCATTGAGCCGCCCGAAGACAAGATGATCCGCGACGGCAAAACCGTGCTGCATGAAGTCAACGCGCTGGATAAATCCGGCAAGCTGACCGAAGTAGGCAAGCAGCTGGCCAAATTCCCGACCGACCCGAAGCTTGCCAGGATGCTGATCGCCGCCGCGCATGAGCATTGCCTGACCGAAGTTGCGATTATCGTTTCCGCGTTGAGCGTGCAAGACCCTAGGGAAAAGCCTGCCGATAAAATGCAGCAGGCCGACGCCAAACACGCGGCGTTTCGTCATCCCGAGTCCGATTTTTTAACCATCTTAAATATCTGGAACACTTACGAAGAGCAGAAAAAACACCTGTCCAACAGCAAGCTGCGCAAATACTGCACCGACAATTTCCTGTCTTATATGCGGATGCGCGAGTGGTTCGACATCCACGGGCAAATCATGCAGGTGGTTAAGGGCGATTTAAAAATGCACCCGAACACCGATGAGCCGGGTTATGACCAATCCGCCCGGAGCGGATTGGCACGCACAGCGCCCGAAGAGGAACGGGCAGGGACAGCCCGTTATGACCAATCTGCCGGGAGCGGATTGGCACGCACAGCGCTCGAAGAGGAACGGGCAGGGACAGCCCGTTATGATCAATCTGCCGGGAGCGGATTGGCACGCACAGCGCCCGAAGGGGAACGGGCAGGGACAGCCCGTTATGACCAATCTGCCGGGAGCGGATTGGCACGCACAGCGCTCGAAGAGGAACGGGCAGGGATAGCCCGTTATGACCAATCTGCCGGGAGCGGATTGGCACGCACAGCGCCCGAAGGGGAACGGGCAGGGACAGCCCGTTATGAAAAAATCCATCGCGCCTTATTAACGGGCTTGCTGTCCAATATCGGTTTCCGCCATGAGCAATACGAGTATCTGGGCGCACGAGGCCTGAAATTCTTCATATTCCCCGGTTCCGGCCTGCATAAGCTCAAGCCCAAATGGATCATGGCGGCGGAGCAGGTCGAAACCAGCAAGGTTTACGCGCGCAATGTCGCCAGAATCGAGCCGGAATGGATAGAGCAATGCGCCGAGCATCTGGTCAAACACAATTATTACGACCCGCATTGGGAAAAGAAAGGCGCGCGCTGCATGGTCTCTGCACGCACCTTGCTCTACGGCTTGACACTGCAAACCGGGCGCAAGATTCCTTATGACCATGTCGATCCCAAAGCCGCTCGGGAGATTTTTATCCGCTCGGCGCTGGTCGATCATGATTACCACAGCAACGCGCGGTTTTATGTCGCCAACCAGAAACTGCTTGAAGAAGTGGGCATGATCCAGCATAAAGGCCGCCGGGTCGATCTGGTCGAAGATGAGCAGTGGCTGTATGAATTCTACGACAGCAAGCTGCCGCCCGAGGTAGTCAGCGGCATTACGCTGGATACCTGGCGCAAGACGGCCGAACGCGCCAATCCCAAGATCCTGTTTTTAACCAAGGAGGATTTGACGCGGGATCAGGAGCAGGATTATGTCAACGAATGGGATTTCCCGGACAGCAAGAAGATCGGCAACCTGACCATTCCGCTGCAATACCGGTTCGAGCCGGGGCATGATGAAGACGGGGTCACGGCGATCGTCCCGGTGCATCAATTGAATCAGGTCTCGCAAACGTCTTTCGACTGGCTGGTGCCGGGCTTGCTGGAAGAAAAATGCATCGCGCTGATTAAATCCCTGCCCAAGAACATCAGGAAACATTTTGTGCCGGTGCCCGAAACCGTCAAGCAATGTCTTGAAATCGAGCCGGATTTTAAAGGGGCGTTGCAGGAATGGCTGGGCAACCGCTTAAGAAAACTGACCGGCGAGGCGATTCCGTTAAATGCCTGGAATACCGAAGCCCTGACCGATCACTTGAGGATGAATTTCAGGGTCATAGACGATCAAGGCCAGTTGCTGGATTACGGGCGCGACCTGAAAAAATTGCAGCTCAAGCATACCGCCAAAGCCGGAGACAGCTTCGACCAGATTGCCGCCGACGAGCTGAACTACACCGGCTGCATCGGCTGGGCGTTCGACGACCTGCCGGAGACTTACCAGTTTATCCAGAAGGGGCAGTCCTTTGTCGGATTCCCCGCAATCATCGACGAAGGCGATGCGGTCGGCGTGCGTATTTTCGACACCGAGCAAAAAGCCGCATTACAGCATCAGGCCGGATTAATGCGCCTGTTTCAGCTGCAACTGCGCAAGGAATGCACCTATGTGAGCAAAAACATGCCGAAGTCGGCGGCCGCAGAATTGACCTATAACCGCTTGCCGAAGCATCCGCTGATTGGCGAAGATGCGGATGCATCGTATAAAGACGACATGCTGTATTTAGCCCTGTACGGCGTATTTATTGAAGGCCGAACCATCCGCACCCAACAGGCTTTTGAGCAAAGTCTGCAAGCCAACAAAGCGGGACTGATCGGCGCCGCCAATGAAGCCGGGAAAATCGCGCTGGAAATCATGGAGCTGTACGGCGCTATCAAAACGCAGTTGAGCCGCCTGAATGCGAATGATCCGCTGGCGAAAGACATTAACGAACAGCTGGACTTGATGATCTATGCTGGATTCATCCGCAACACGCCTTATCAGCAGCTCAAAGCCATCCCGCGCTATTTGAAGGCCGTGCAATACCGTCTGGATAAACGGGATAACAGTCTGCAAAAAGTTCAGGAAGTCAGCCGTTATGCGATTCGGTATTGGAAGGACGTGGAGAAGAAAGCCAAAAAAGACAAGGTCATACCGGAACAAGACCCATTCCGCTGGATGCTTGAGGAGTTTAGGGTATCGCTATTCGCCCAGCAGCTTAAAACCGCTTATCCGGTTTCTGCAAAGCGGATGGATAAGTCTTGGGATGATAGGGGATACTAGCGTATTACACCATTGGAAGCCTGATGACTTGATCGGGGCGTTGGTTCCGAATGGCTTGTTTTAATCGCGGGCTCGTCCGCGAAGCAGAGATACTTTCTTTTGCGTCGCCAAAAGAAAGTATCCAAAGAAAAGGCGACCCCCACACCACGACAATCCCTGCGCTTCTCGATTTTTAATGGGTTTGCCGGAAAGCGCTTCCCAGCCCCTCTGGCAAATGGACAGCGGCAAAACGACACGCGAACATGATTCGTCGTTATGGCCGTGCTCTAGCCGGTGCCCGCTGCCCCCGCTGCCCCCGCTGGCCATTGGCAGACAAAGTAGCTGAAGTGAAAGAGCTGTTGAAGCCAGGGGCGCGACGCTTAAATACTTGCCGCCTTATAGTCCTGACCTGAACCCGATTGAACAGATATTTGCCAAACTGAAAGCATTGTTGCGTAAGGTCGCAGAACGAACTTATGACAAGCTCTGGCAGGCTATCGGCCAAATCATGCCGATGAATGCCTGAATTATTTTAAAAACGCAGGTTATGCTTCTGACTAACGGAAAAATGCTCTAGATACCGTAAACCTTTCTGACTGATATTGGGTTAACTACAATACCCCCTGGGACATAACGGCCGCTAACCCGAGGCGACTCCTTTAAATTTCTTTATGATTAGCCGTCAAAGCTGGCAATGACTTGGCCAGCTTCATGATGCCATAACCCAAGACTATATAAAGCAGGGCAGAACTGACATAAGGCGGGTAATACTGGGCTACCCGTGCAAAATATTGTCCCCAGGATAAATCCGGATAACGGCCTGAAAACAAATAAAAGCTGCCGTTTGAAATGGCGAATGCAGCCGACGCCGCCAGCGTCACCACACCAAACTGCATTAAAAGTACAGTCGGTTTCAACGATTTAAACGCCGAACAGTAGCGGCCTGCAAACCACATGACCGCATAAGTGGGAATCAGGAAAACATAAGCAGGCGACACGCACCAGCTGCTGGTGCCGTTTGCGATGGCAATGTAATCGATCAATCCGGCCAGAACCAGCAAGAAGGGAAACAAAGCCTTTTTGCGGTAAAAACCGGCAAAGAAAAAAACCGCCAACGAGGCATCGGGCAGATGCCAGACGTCGCCAAAGTGGTGAAAGCGCGTCAGTGCCATCAGCGCGATCAGCGGAATAGGTAAATACTCGGCTTGCAGCCATTGTTTTATGTTCATGATGTTGTTCCCCTTAGGTTAGTTGTTGTAGTGGATTGAAACAAAGAAGTTCCGGTCTGCGGTATTGTAGGTGTTAATGGTTTGATACTGTTTATCCAGCAGGTTATTCAGCTTTGCGCTTAGCATCCAGTTTTTATTTAAATGATAGGCCGAGCGTAAATCAACGGTTACGTAACCGGCAACCTTGGTTCTGTTCAGCGCGTCATCAAAACGGTCGGATTGAGCCAGCACCTTAGCGCCCAGATCAAACTGTCCGAATGAGCGCGATAAATCATAAGATAAGGTTTTTTCAGCCCGGCGCGGCAGTCGCGCATTAGTCTCCCGGTTTTTAGGGCTTAACAGGCTCATGTTCAACTTGCTGTTCCAGCCCATCAACTGCGTGCCGATTTCGGCTTCAATGCCGTCAATTTGCGCCTTGCCGACATTTTCCGCGCTGGCTAGAAAGGTAGTCGGGTTTGTTACCGTCACGATCAAGTTATCGATATTGGTATGGTAAGCGCGAACTTCCCATTGCAGCCAATCATGGTCACCGGCCAATCCCGCTTCGAAAGACGTTGATTGTTCGGCTTTCAGCGAGGGATTGCCGAATCCGGGAAAATAAAGCTGGTTAAATGACGGTGCTTTGAATGCATTGCCAAAGCCGGCAAACGGACTGATGCCGTAGCCCCCGTTATAACGCCAACCGAAATTGCCGGTCAGCTGTTCGCCAAAGGCCTCGTTTTTATCCCCGCGTACCGATGCGTTGATAAAGTGATTGTCCAGAATGCGGCTGTGCAACTCGGTAAAAATGCCTGCATCATAACGGGATCTTTCGTTGTAGGCGGTTGAGCTGTCGACCTGATCCAGCCGGTAATCGGAACCGATAACCAACCGGTGATCGTCGGACAACGCAACTTCATTCAGCCAGCTGGCGTTCCAGCGGGTACTGCTAAAGCGGCTGGAAAATGTCCCGTCAGGCGCAAAGTTGTCGCCGTCGTCGCGGCTTTGTCCCAAGCGCAGTAGTGAGCGCCAGTTATCGACAATATTCATGCTGGCGGTAGTGCCGACGGTTTGTTCGACAAATTCGGTTTTATTTTGGAAGTTACCGTCAAACTCGGATTTTCCCTCAGCCCGCATAAAAAACGCCTCAACTTCGGCACTGTTGTCAAAACGGTGGCCTGCTCGGGCATTCAGCGCGGTGTTCAGGTAACCGTCCTTGTCCGGCTGATTAACGCCGAAGCGTCCGGGGATAGGCTGCCGGGAATTAAAACCCTGAGAACCGAACTGCGATGAACCCAAGCCATACCAGCTGTTTTTCCATTTGCCGCTGACCGTATCGGAAACGCGGTAAGTATCATAAGAGCCGCCTCCCGCATCCAGGGTGACGCTGGGCTTCTCATTTTGTCCGCCTTTGCGGGTGAATATCTGGATAACCCCGCCTATCGCTTCCGAACCGTAAAGGCTCGACTGAGGCCCGCGAATGATTTCCACCCGCTCGACCTGATCGAGCGGAATAAATTGAAAGGGGGTAGTGCCGGAGGTGACGGAGCCGATTTTGATGCCGTCAATCAATACCAGTACGTGGTCGGAATTGGTTCCGCGCATGTAAATATTGGTATCCTTCCCGTAGCCGCCGCTTTGCGACATGTCGATTCCGGTCGTGCCGCTTAGCAGTTCCGGCAGGGTTTTAGCCTGCAGGCGCTCAATATCCTTACGGGTATAGACAGTGGCCGCAGCCGCCAGCTGGTTTTTAGCGGTCTCTGTCCGGGTTGCGGTAACAACCAGATCGGGAAGATTTTGCACAGTTTCCTGCGCATGTAATTGGGTAGTAAAACCCGTGAGCAATAATGAGCCGAAGATGAGTTTTTGCATATGTCCTCTCTGCGCCGCCCGCGCATGATGGTTGCTTTACACAACAGAGGACAAACGAGAGATGACGCGGAGCTAGACTGTCACTTTCGCAGACAGCCCTCCGCTGTACCGAATTAAACTTTCGGGCCGGTCTCCGGACTTATAAGTGGCGTTAGCCTGAATCATCACCTTCCCATGCGTGAACACAGTGGCATCTCGATGAAACTTTTACTTATATACCGTTGCGGGGGCAGCGTCGGATTTGGCCTAAACCTTACCGACTTCCCGTTTAACCATTGGGTCTGAAAAACCCTCTGGAACCTGAAAGCAGGGATGATTATAAGGGGTAGGGAGGATAAAGCAAATTTACGAGTTGGTAGGCTAAAGTATACAAGGGGGGTTAAACCAGTTCACCCTGAGTCGTGAGCTTGTCGAATGATCTACCTGTGGAGTAGGCAGATTTGGATATGATGATGCAAAGAGTGTTTAGATTTTGTGTGATTAGCTTCCAAACTAGAGCATTTCTCCATTAGTCAGAAGCATAGCCTGCGTTTTTAAAATAATTCAGGCATTCGTCGGCGTGGAACTGATCGATGATTTGGCCGGTACCCGCCGATCTGCTTAGGATGAATGCGGCCGGTCTGTCGCCAATACTGATGAACGTTTGACACAAAGGCAGGACTGACTTGATAGAGCGCGCTGACTTCGCGTGTCGTTTTGCCGCTGTCAACGGCATTCGCCGCAAGCAGTCGCAAATCTTCTGAATAAGGACGGGGCATTGTCGGCTACCTCGGTGACTGCTAAATTTTGCTATTTTAACAATAGATTTGATCATACGTAATGGATAATTGCTCTAGGTCCGAATTTGACCATTTCACCGCCACCGCAAACATTATGGAATATCGAAATGCCTGCGGCGCGATAATAACATTTTACTAAAATGAAAATGACTATCTTAACTTTTTAATAAATTGGTCTGGGTAATAGAGAGTCTTGCCTATTAAATTTTAAAATATTACTTTTTAATAAAGTAATAATAGCCGCCGAATTTTCCTTTCAGGGTCATGTTTTTGTCGTCTTTGTCTACTAAAGTAAATAGGTCGAATCTGTTATTTCCGACAAGATAAACCTTTAACTTACCATCGTCTATTTCGTAATTTACGGGCGGTTGATCATAGTATGTGCCATCACGTGGAATATGCAAGATTGTTACTTTATCATTTTTAAATACCCAGGTATCTTCTCTCTTGACAGCATCTTTATCGGTTATAAAATTTTTGCTGTGTTCCAGTTTCCAGGTACCTTCTACTTCTTTTGTAGATTGCAGGGTAATATCAGCATAAACAGCACTTGTAAAGACAGATAAAATTAATAGCCCAGTTGCTAGATTTGTTTTTTTCATGTTTACTTTCCTAATCTTAATTTAAATAATAAAGCGAATTATTCTGTTCGCATGCTTTAGAGAATCCAAGTATTTTTGTATCGCGCAACAGAAGCTTGAAGACGATCCAGCCACTACGGGAGAAGGAGCGCTAAGCTTTAAAGCGCCGTTCGATACCTCGGTATCGAAGCCAAGTATGCGCCCGAAAGAGTTGGATAAACAGCGGTTTGTTATGTGCCGTTGGAAGAGGCTGTTTTTAAGGGACGTTATTTAACCCATCTCCTTACACACAAGTTGTTAAGATTTAGTAAAGTAGAATCATTTTAGCTATGAATTGGGCAAATACAGAATTTCGTAATTTAGATTTAGGTGATAAACGACTAAAGAATAGAGCCATAAAGCT
>NZ_JAWPOH010000069.1:0-15362 GCF_037671525.1 Methylobacter svalbardensis | reverse complement strand
TTGACGGACTACTTCATGTTTTATAATGAAGAGCGGCGTCATCAATCATTGGGCTATGAAACACCCAGTGTGGTTTACCAAACAGCTAGGGGTGGCGGTGCAATGATCGTGGATAAATACGGAGCGGTCGAAATATCAGTTCCCGTATAAAAAAATTGGGACAGCGCCATTCAGCTGGAGTGTGAACAGGGCTCTATCTTAAATTAAGGCATTATTTGTCTGGACAATGGGGTCCACTATACTTGTCGGCATCAGTATTTATGCGATTTTTTAATTCACGCTGCTCAGATTGATGTGTGTCGGTGACGTCTTTTTCCTTACGATTATGCCGATGATGAGGCACATGATACGGATAAGATGGATAAGTCGGGAGGAAACGATAAAGCGGAAAAGAGGGAAAATATTGATACGGCTGATAGAGGGGTTGCATATTTTGCCGCTCTAAGGCGTCTGCCCATCGCTTTGCCTCATAGGCCTGCTGTTTTTGATATCCTTCACTTTTTTTCAGCGCCTCAACCGCCGCTTTTCTGTCCAGTTCGGCTTGACGCTCTTGTTCAGCCTTGATTCTTGCCTGTTCACGCTTTGCAAAGTCCTCCTTCCAGGTTTTTAGTTTGGCTTCTCTCTCGGCAACCTTACGCGGATCGGATTTCTCTATCTCAATAGCTTGCTGTTTTACGGCGGATTTGCAGGGCGTAGACTGATATACTGTTTTGCCTGATGGCAGTTGACATTTAAAAACCTCAGCCTGGGCAGATAAACTGAGTAGGGGCAATAGAATAAAAAATATTATTTTCATCATTGAATACTCGTATCGATGTGCGTTGGCTGGATGATACAAACAATCCTGATTGGCGTCATGTTAAATCAAAAACCTCCGGCAAAGCCGGAGGCTTAAAAATGTGAACCGCTCAAAGCGGGTTAATTTATGCGCCACCTAAAGGTGACTGTTGAAACGTAATACCCTATTGTCCAGAAAATCTGACCTGTGAGGTTCTTTCTTCTTCCCGTATAAGTTCGTGCTATAGATATAGCACTTTTACCTTTAATAAATCCGACAACCTGTGATACTGAGTATTTGGGTGAAATCGAGATAAGCATGTGAACATGGTCTGACATTAAATGCCCTTCCAATATCTTACATTTCTTTTGTGATGCCAAATCTTTTAGCATTTCCCCCAGATATTGCCTTAAGTCTTTATAAAGGCTTTTCTTTCTATATTTTGGAATCCAGACTATGTGGTACTTACATTCCCATTTCGTATGCTTTAAACTCTCTGGTGTATTCATCACTGGTTTCCTTATCTTTTTGAACTTTAGGAGGCTCGCGATGATTCCCGTAATTGTCAAACTTTGTGAGTCCCCCAGCAGAGCTGGGGGTTTACTTAGGATTAATTACTGACTGATGCTGTGCCAAGGCCCATTGTACGTGTTCCCTAACCATATCGGAGTCGTGATTGAGCATAGGCTTTAAGGCGTCAACAATAAGCGCTGATGCGGGTGCATTGCCCAAAGCCACGGCGATATTTCTGAGCCAGCGTTGATGACCGATTCTGCGTATCGCCGAGCCTTCGGTTTTTGCCAGAAATTCCGTTTCGCTCCAAGCGAAAACATCAAGTAATTGCCGTGTATTAAGCCGATGCCTGGGGCTGAAATCCTGTTCATCGGTTAGCCTGGCAAAACGGTTCCACGGGCAGATGATTTGGCAGTCGTCGCAGCCATAGATACGGTTGCCGATCAGCGGTCTTAGGTTTTCCGGAATTGAACCATAGAGTTCGATAGTCAGATAGGACACGCAGCGCCTCGCATCGACCTGATAGGGCGCAATAATCGCCTGGGTCGGGCAGATATCCAGACAGGCGCGGCACTCGCCGCAATGCGCGGCGGCAGGGCTGTCGATCGGTAGCGGCAGGTTGGTGAACAGCTCGCCCAAAAAGAACCACGATCCGGCTTTGCGGTTGATGACATTGGAATGCTTGCCTATCCAGCCTAAGCCTGCTTTTTCGGCCAAAGCCTTTTCCAGAACCGGGGCGCTGTCGACAAAAGCCCGCATTGAGCCTGGAAGGTCGGAGCCGATTTCTGCCTGAATTTTATCGGCCAGTTTTTGCAGGCGGTTGCGCATCAGTTTGTGGTAATCACGACCCAGCGCATAGCGAGAAATATAGGCCGAAGTGGGATCGGCCAGTGATTGATTCATAGCAGCGGCAGCTTCAGTCCGGTAATCCATACGCACGGAAATAACACGCAATGTTCCCGGATGCAATAACTCGGGTCTGCTGCGTTTAAGGCCGTGACGCTGCATATAGTCCATTTCACCGTGGAAGTTATTGTCTAGCCAATTTTCCAAGTGGGCTTCTGCTTCCGGCAAATCGGTGTCGGTAATACCGACCTGTTGAAAGCCCAGTTCCAGCCCCCATTGTTTGATTTGCAAGGCTAGGCTTGCCATTTTTTGACTGCTGATGTCCATAATTGTTGACAGGGATGAAGAAGGTTCAAGGCGAAGGGCGAAAACACCGCTTCGCCGGCTTAGAAGTAAACTTTTCTTTTCATGCTGATAGCGCAATGCACAATCTATTAATGAACTAATAAATTTATTATGTTTCTCAGAAAAAGCAATATACTTTTAAAGTGGTTTTTTGTCTTTCGCCTTTCGCCTATAGCATCTTAAATTAAAGACATTCATTTTATCAGCGTTTAATGCCATGAAAAATTTATCAGTGTTTAATACCATGCAAAATTTACCAGTAAAACTCTATCGTGCGGCACAGGTCAGAAAAATGGATCGAATTGTTATACAGGAATGCGGCATTCCCGGTTTTGAATTAATGGGCAGAGCAGGATATGAGGTTTTCCGGTGCATCAAACAACACTGGCCTAAAGCCCTGTCTGTAGCGGTTTTTTGCGGTTCCGGCAATAATGCGGGCGATGGCTATATTATTGCCGGGTTGGCATTGGCGGCAGGGTTGAAGGTTTGCGTCTATGCGGCTTCAGAACCCGAAAAACTGAACGGCAATGCGTTGCTCGCTTACCGGAAATATAGTAAGGCTCATGGAACCGTGATGCCATTCCAGGCAGGGCAGGTCATTAATGCCGATGTACTGGTTGACGCGCTATTGGGTATCGGGCTGGATAGGCCGCTAACCGGACTTTACGCTGAAGCGATACAGATGATTAATGCCCATTCATCCCCCGTGGTTGCCGTGGATATTCCTTCCGGCTTAAATGCCGATACCGGTAATGTCATGGGCTGTGCGATAAAAGCCGATTGTACGGTGACCTTTATCGGTTTAAAACAGGGTTTATTTACCGGTCAGGCGGCCGAGTATTGCGGTGAGATCTGCTATGCCCAATTAGCCGTGCCCGACGAGGTGTTTTCCGGGTTTAAAGCAACGGCGACCCGCGTAGTTAAAACCCGATTGCCGCGGCGTGACCGTTGTGCGCATAAGGGCAGCTGTGGACATGTGCTGATAGTAGGCAGTGATCTGGGCTATTCCGGTGCCGCCAGAATGGCGGGCGAGGCGGCTTTGCGCGTAGGTGCAGGTCTAGTCAGTATAGCGACACGTCCTGAGCATTCCGGACTGATGAACCTGAACAGGCCGGAATTAATGTGTCATGGCGTGGAAACTGCCGCACAACTCGCTACGTTGCTGGAAAAAGCCGATGTCGTTGTGCTAGGGCCTGGATTAGGGCAAAGTGCTTGGGCAAAAACGTTATTTAATGCAGTGAGAATTTCTGAAAAACCGATGATCGTCGATGCAGACGGTTTGAACCTGTTAGCTAAATCACCCGCAGCAAAGCCTAACTGGATTTTAACGCCGCATCCCGGCGAAGCGGCTCGGCTATTGAATTGCACGACAGCCGATATACAGCAGAATAGGTTTACCGCAACCTTGGCCATTCAGGCTAACTACGGCGGAGTTGCCATTCTTAAAGGCGCCGGAACATTAATCGCGTCCGAACAGCAGCTTGCCGTTGCCAACAGCGGAAATCCCGGCATGGCATCGGGCGGCATGGGCGATGCGCTGGCCGGTGTGATTGCCGGATTACTGGCTCAGGGCTTATCTTTGCAGGATGCGGCACAGCAAGGGGTTTATCATCACGGTTTGGCAGCCGATTTAGCCGCAGCAAAAGACGGGGAAAGAGGTTTGCTGGCGAGTGATTTGATGCCTTATCTTAGACAATTGGTAAATGAATGAAGACATATTTAAAAGATACCGAAGCGACTGAACAGTTTGGTGCCAAGCTTTGGGCGGAATTACCGCCAAAGTGCCTGATATTTTTGCATGGCGAACTGGGTGCAGGCAAAACCACGCTGGTTAGAGGCTTCCTGCGTGCGGCAGGTTATACCGGTGCGGTTAAAAGCCCGACTTACACGCTGGTCGAAGAATATACGATAGGCGGACGCAAGATATTCCATTTTGATTTGTACCGGATTGCCGATCCCGAAGAGTTGGAGTGGATTGGAATACGGGATTATTTTGATCAGGATTGCATCTGCTTTATTGAATGGCCGGATATGGGTAAAGGTTTTTTACCCGATCCGGATAGGATTGTTAGTTTGGTTGCGGATGGATCCGGTCGCTCAGTAGTTATACGTAGTTCGACCCATAGTTAAAAAATAAATGCAACTGCTCTGGAAAAACAATTACATACTGCTATAATCTAACTTAGATTATCGCTTTTTGGATTTATGTCGATGGGAAGTTTCTGGAAGGTCTTGTTTATTATTGGATTGCAGTTATTAGCTGTACCCGGTTACGCGCAACAGATCGATATTGGTTTACTGCAATATTGGAATACGCCCGATCAAACGCAAATGCTGTTTGATGTAACATCTTCTCCTGAACACCGGGTTTTTCTGATGAAGAACCCGGCGCGCTTAGTGATTGACATGCGCAATGCCAATGTCAAGCAGGCATTAAGCCAGCCGCCGGCATCCCACCCGCTGTTTTCCCGAGTACGTTTTTCAACCAGAAATAAAACCGATCTAAGAATTGTCGTCGATTTAAAAAGAGAGATTAGCGCAAAGAACATGTCATTAATGACCAATAGCAGGAATGGTCATCGCCTGGTCATCGAATTGTTGAATAAAGGATCGAAGAAATCTGAGGAGGCAGTGATTAAAACAGCTGCCGCTAAAACGACGAACACTAAACAACATGCAGAAGAACCCGTTAAAAAGCCTCAAGAAATAGCAACTGAAAAGGTTGAATTCAGTCAGGATAAATCAATAAAAACTTCCGGACGGCGAGATAAAGGCGTCGTTATTGCGATTGACGCGGGTCATGGGGGAAGTGATCCCGGTGCTCATGGGAACAATGGTACCGAGGAGAAAAAGATTACCCTAGCCATTGCCAAAAGACTCGCGCATTTGATCAATAAACAGCCGGGCATGAAGGCCGTTATGGTTCGTAAAGGGGATTATTTCGTCGGTCTGAGAAAAAGAATGCAAATTGCGAGAGCGGCCAAGGCCGATTTGTTTATTTCGATTCATGCCGATGCTTTTCAGGACTCGACAGTTAAAGGCGCTTCGGTGTTTACCTTGTCCACGAAGGGAGCCACCAGTGAAGCCGCGCGTTGGTTAGCTAACAGTGAAAATGCATCCGATTTGGTTGGTGGCGTTAGTCTAAGCGATAAAGAAGATGTGCTGGCTTCAGTATTATTGGATTTGTCGCAGACCGCTACGGAAGATGCCAGTGTGAATATTGCCGGGAAGGTATTGAGGAACTTTGAACGTATCGGCGAATTGCATTACAAGTCAGTGCAAAAGGCTGGGTTCGCTGTATTAAAATCGCCAGACGTACCGTCTATTTTGATAGAAACGGCGTTTATCTCTAATCCATCGGAAGAACTTAAGTTAGTCAACACCACGCATCAATCAAAAATAGCACTGGCTATATTTGATGGTGTGCGCAGTTATTTCAGTAAAGTTTCCCCAGTGGAAAGCAAAATGGCAGCTTTGGAGATGTGATTTTAAGACTACAAAAGGCTAAGGCTTTCCACTTAAGATGTCACACGTAAGGCTTAGGTGATTTTCAATAATGAATTCACCAAGAGAATTGTCCACGAAAGCCAAAAGTAGGCGACACGAAAAGCACGAAAAACCCACAAATGTTAAGGCGTAGACATAGAATTCGGGATATAAACCTCCGATAAGAATGATTTTAAATTATGGAAGTCTGGTTTATCAATCTTCCTTGCTGGTTTAAACCTCGGCCTTTAGGCCGAAAGGAGCGCCCCGCAACAAGCGAAGCGATGTTGCTTTATCGGGCGCGGATTGGGGAGGGCATGCATGCCCCTTTCCCATCGTTGGCTTCATCCCAACGGGATGTTCCTTATTGCTAGCTGCTGTGAAAATGCAGGCATGAGTATGCCATTAATCTCTGTAGGAAAATTAGAGTTGAGCCCAAGGTCATCAATTTTTCAAATTGAACTTCATTTTGCTATTTTAAATTTTGACTAACCAAAATCTTGTCAATCCGTGTACCGTCCATGTCGACAATTTCAAATCGCCAATCATCTGTTTCATAAATTTCCGCCAACCGAGGAAGTCTCTCCAAATTAAACAAAATCATTCCAGCTAATGTGTGATACGCATTACTCGATTCACCAGGAAATTGGCCATTCATTCCGATAGTCGATTTAAGCTGGGCAATGGACACATCCCCATCAATCAACCACGAACCGTCAGATCGTTGCGTAACTTCAAAAGAAGATTCAGGGGGCACAGAGGGAAGTTCACCAACAATCGCGGTGAGTATATCTATTACGGTTACGAGTCCTTCTATATCGCCATATTCATCGACAATCAATGCCAAATCTGATCGGGCTTCCCGGAAGTGACTGAGCAGATGTGTAAGCGTCATGGTTTCTTGAATATAGAACGGCGGTCTTAATGCCTTTTCAATGTTGAACTCAGGATTGCCCAGCATTGTTTTTAGCAAATCGCCGCAATGCAAGATTCCAAGCACATTTTCAAATCCACCCCGGCAGACGACTATTTTATTATAAGGACACTGTTCGATTTTACTTCGTTGTTTATCGGACTCTTCCAAACTGTCGATCATATAAATTTCTTGACGAGGAACCATAATTGCCCTGACGCGCACTTCATCCATTTTCATTACATTGCTGACTAATTGGCTTTCATTCGCGTGGAATACCCCAGATTCGGAGCCCATTTCCATCATGATTCGAATTTCTTCGTCGGTTACTGTTGTTTCTAGGGTTCGATGAAGTCTCAACAATCTGAGCAGAAAGTGGCTTGATGCGGACAGTAGCCAAACCAAAGGGCTTACCAGTAATGCCAGTCCTTGCATCGGTTTTGCAATGGTGGCAGCGATACCTTCAGGGTTTTGCAAGGCTAGGCGTTTAGGCACTAGCTCGCCAAGTACCACTGAAAAATAGGTAATTATGGTCACGGTCAGCATTAAAGCCAGCGTTTCTGCATGAGGTGCCAACAATGGGATTTGCAAAAGCTCTTGATACAAGGGTGTCCGTAATATTTCCTCACCGAATGCTCCGCTCAAAATCCCGACCGCCGTGATACCAACTTGTACCGTTGATAAGAAGTGTGTGGGCTTTTCGTGGAGCGCAAGTGCTGCTTTGGCTCCCAAACGTCGTTCTGAGATTAATTTTTGCAGCCGTGCTTTAGTTGATGAGACGACGGACATTTCCGACATGGAAAACACCCCATTTATCAATATCAACAAAAAAATAAGACCTATATTTGCATAAAAATCTGCCATTTAATTTGTCAAAAATGCATGAATAAAAACTATTAAAACAATTAGTGAATACCCCGGTAAGTAGGCATTACCCCAGTTTACGATACAAGGTACTTCGATCTAAACCCAGTATTCGGGCCGCCTGAATTTTATTACCG
This sequence comes from Methylobacter svalbardensis, assembly GCF_037671525.1. Taxonomy (NCBI): domain Bacteria; kingdom Pseudomonadati; phylum Pseudomonadota; class Gammaproteobacteria; order Methylococcales; family Methylococcaceae; genus Methylobacter; species Methylobacter svalbardensis. The sequence continues at coordinate 7,480 of NZ_JAWPOH010000069.1, read as the reverse complement.
CCGGTTACTGCTAAAACATGGCGAATATAGGCTTGCTGAATGTCCTCTGCTGTCCATCCTTGCATCATTGCCAACTCCAGAAAATTCTTATCGTTGACGGGTATTTTCGACGCTTGCGCCAAATCTTCTAACAAAAGGGTATCATGTGTCAACTTACTCAGTAAGGATTCGACCGTAGACGAAAAATTTCTTTATAACTTTACCGACATCAACATCCTGAAAGAGCTGAAAAGAATCGAAGGGGTGGGTTTTGCCGACATTATGGGGGCAAGGGAGTACGCGATGCGTGTTTGGTTGAAACCCGATAAATTGGTCATGTACAACATCTCGCCTTCTGAGGTCATTGAAAAATTAAAAGCGCAAAATGTAGAGGCCGCGCCGGGTAAAATTGGTGAAAGCTCAGGTAGAAAGGCGCAGACACTTCAATACATTTTAAAATATACCGGCAAGCACAATACGACAGAAGCCTATGAAAATATCGTACTAAGCAGCAAAGAGAATGGAGAGATTTTGCGGCTAAAGGATGTGGCTGAAGTTGATTTCGATTCACAGGATTATGATGTCCTGTCCAAGGAAAACGGACAACCCTCGGCTGCCATCATGTTGAAGCAACGTCCGGGCAGCAATGCGAAAGAGGTGATTAATAACATCAAAAAGACCTTGGAGGAGATCAAATCAAATTCCTTTCCTCCAGGGATGGATTACAGCTTGAGTTATGACGTTTCCGAGTTTTTGGATGCGTCTATTCATGAGGTTATTAAAACCTTGATGGAAGCATTCGTATTGGTAGCATTAGTGGTATTTATCTTTTTACAGGATATTCGCTCAACCATCATACCTATTATCGCGGTACCGGTATCGCTGATCGGCACTTTTTTCTTCATGCAATTAATGGGTTTTTCACTTAACCTCATTACCCTATTTGCTTTGGTACTGGCCATTGGGATTGTCGTCGATAACGCCATCGTGGTCATTGAAGCCGTTCACGCCAAAATGGAGCATTCGGGCATCAGTGCGATGAAAGCCACGGAACAAGCCATGCGTGAAATCAGCGGGGCGATTATTGCGATCACGCTGGTGATGGCGGCCGTTTTTTTACCCGTTGCCTTCATCGATGGACCGACGGGAATTTTTTACCGGCAGTTTTCCCTAACGATGGCCTGTTCAATTGTGCTCTCAGGGATCACCGCACTGACATTGACGCCCGCCTTATGCGCCTTGTTTCTTAAAAAGAACCATAACGCCGAACACCATAAAAAATCGGGGCTGCAAAAATTCTTTGCTGGGTTTAATCGTTGGTACGACAAGCTTTCTGACAACTACAAGAAGCTTATCGGTGCGATCGCAAACCGAAGGCTTATCACTTTTGCGATATTAATTGGGTTTTCGGTGGGTGCCGGATTGATAGGGACTTTTGTACCGTCGGGTTTTATTCCTGAAGAAGATCAGGGGACTATATACGCGAATATTACCTCACCCTCAGGCGCGACTCTGGAACGCACCGAAAAAGCGGTCAATGAAGTGCAACGGATTGCATCCACTATAGACGCCGTCAATTCGGTTTCAAGCCTGGCAGGATTCAGCCTACTCTCTGATGGTACCGGCGCTGTTTATGGCATGAATCTGATCAGCTTAAAAAATTGGAATCAAAGGGCGGCCTCTGATAAAGAAATTATCAGCGTTCTTGAAGAAAAAACCAAACACATCAAAGATGCCAGCATAGAATTTTTTACCCCGCCGCCGGTGCCGGGTTACGGCAATTCAAGTGGTTTTGAAATGCGCTTGTTAGATAAAACCGGTTCGGACAATCTTGAGCAATTACAGACAGTGGCTAATGCCTTTGTAGAGGAACTCAACAAGCGGCCCGAAATAGTCAATGCATTCACCACCTTTGATGTCAGTTTTCCGCAGTTTCTACTGCATATTGATGGCGATAAGGCCGCGCAAAAAGGGATCACTGCCGAAAATGCCATGAGTACCCTGCAAACCCTGATGGGCAGTGAATATGCGACTAACTTTATCCGTTTTGGCCAGATGTATAAAGTGATGGTGCAGGCGCTGCCCGAATATCGAGCTCAACCTAACGATCTGATGAAGTTGTATATCAAAAATGATGCCGGGAAGATGGTTTCCTTTTCTTCTTTTCTTCGTATTGAAAAAGTCTATGGCCCTGAGCAGGTGACACGCTACAACATGTACACCTCAGCCATGGTAAACGGACAGCCTGCCTTAGGGTACAGCAGCGGGCAGGCTATTGCTGCCATTAAAGATGTGGCGGCACAAAAATTACCGAAAGGTTTTGGCTACGATTGGGCAGGGTCATCCAGAGATCAGGCGCAGGCAGGGAACCAGGCAATTTATGTGTTCATGATTTGCTTGTTATTCGTTTACTTGCTTCTCGCGGCACAGTATGAAAGTTTTCTGATGCCCATGCCGATTATTCTTTCGTTGCCCATTGGTATATTCGGCGCCTTGTTTTTACTGTGGATTATGGGCTTGGAAAATAATATCTACGCGCAATTAGCGATGATCATGCTAATAGGCATACTCGGCAAAAACGCCATTCTGATCATTGAATTCGCCACATTACAGCACCGTCTAGGAAAAACGCCGTTTGAAACCGCTATTGAAGGCGCGGTACTGCGTTTGCGCCCTATATTAATGACCTCATTTGCCTTTATTTCCGGTCTTATTCCGTTAATGTTTGCCTCAGGGACCGGAGAGATCGGCAACACCACCATCGGCTCGGCATCAGCAGGGGGAATGATTTTTGGGACCATTTTCGGGGTAATTATCATCCCGGGTCTATATGTGATCTTTGCCACCCTGACAGAAAAGTATCATCGTGGCCCAAAAAAAGAAGAAACGCCATTCACTGAAACTATTTAACCCCTAATGACGACTAGAATTTATTACACCCTTAGCATTGCGTTTTTGCTGATAAGCTTCAGCGGATGCTCGCTCAATACCAACTTGCCTATTCCCGAAAAGGAAATACCGATAAGCTTCCAAAATCAGAAAAGCAGCACCACCATTGCTAGCATCAAGTGGCGGCAATACTTTACCGATGCGCTGCTGCAAAAGTTGATCGATACCGCCATCAGCAACAATATTGGCTTACAAATAGCGTTGCAGCGCATTGAAATTTCGCGTTCTAGTGTGAAATTGGCAAACGGTGCGTTGTTGCCGCAAGTCAGTTTGAATGTAGGCGGCAGTGTCCGCAGGTTCGGGCTTTACACTATGGACGGTGCAGGTAACGCGACTACCGAAATCACCCCCGGTCAAAACATTCCCGTCAATTTGCCTGATATCTATTTAGGCTTACAGTCATCCTGGGAAGTTGATATTTGGGGCAAGTTGCGCAACCAGCGCAAGTCGGCCATTTCGCAATACCTGTCAAGCATCGAAGGAACCAATTTTGTCATTTCAAATCTCGTTGCCGATGTTGCGATTTTCTATAATGAATTGCTGGCATTGGATAATGAATTGGACGTTATCAGACAGACCATCCGGAAACAACAGGAGGCGTTGGAAGTCGTTAAACTGCAAAAAGAAGCCGGCCGGGCAAATGAATTAGCCGTGCAACAATTTAACGCACAACTGCTCAATACCCAGGTATTGGAAAGAAATGTATTGCAACAACTTACCGAAACCGAAAACAAAATTAACTTTCTGTTAGGGCGCTATCCGCAACCGATTGAACGGACGAAAAACGTTTTTTTCAAAGAGATTCCGCAACAAATTTCAGCCGGTGTGCCCTCGCAATTATTGGCAAACCGCCCCGATGTCCGTGCAGCGGAATTCCAGATTGAGGCCAGAAAGTTCGATCTGAAAGCGGCAAAATCCGCATTTTTCCCAAATTTTAACATTACGGCAAGTTTTGGTTTTCAGGCATTTAATCCCGAGTTTTTATTTATGTCACCTGCCTCAATTGCCTATTCCGTTATGGGAACTTTAGTTGCACCGCTGATCAATATGAATGCGTTGAAAGCACAGTTCAACACTGCAAAAGCAAACCAGTTGACCGCAATGTATAACTATCAGAAAACCATTTTGAACGCCTATGTTGAAGTGGCAAATGAACTCTCCAATATTCAGAATTTGCAACAAATTAATGCGCTAAAAAAACAACAAAGCGACGTGTTGAAACAGTCGGTCGATACCTCTAAAGAGCTTTATAAATATGCCAGGGCAAGCTACTTAGAGGTGCTTCTGGCACAACAGAATGCACTGCAATCTAATATTGAATTAATCCATGTGACCAAACAACAACGGATATCAACAATAAACATTTACAAAGCATTAGGCGGGGGCTGGAGATAGCCGCAGTACACACGTTGACATCCTCCCCGTTCTTTAAGTCGGGGAGGATGTCAAAAGGAAGTGTGAAAAATCCCCACCAGTCATATAAAATACGTTATTTGTTTTAGGCTTGCTGATGCGTATTCATTCACTCCCCACTCAACTGATTAACCAGATTGCCGCTGGCGAAGTAGTCGAAAGACCCTCTTCGGTCGTTAAAGAATTGGTTGAAAATTGCTTTGATGCGGGAGCCAGCCAAGTCGTTATCGAGATAGAGCAGGGCGGCTCAAGGCTGATAAAAATTAGGGATAACGGCTGCGGCATCGTCAAAGCAGACTTGCCGTTGGCCTTGTCCCGACATGCGACCAGTAAAATTTCCAGCTTACAAGATCTGGAGCAAGTGGTCAGCATGGGTTTCCGCGGTGAGGCCTTGCCCAGTATCAGCTCTGTTTCAAGGCTTACGTTGATTTCACGCATTATCGATGCCGATTGTGCCTGGCGCGTTAATGCCGACGGTACTGAGCAGGATTTTAATCCGCAACCCGATCCGCATCCGCAAGGCACCACTGTCGATGTGCGCGACCTGTTTTACAACACCCCGGCCAGACGCAAATTTTTAAAAACCGAAAAAACCGAATTTGCTCACATAGAAACCTTGATCAAACGCATGGCGCTGAGCCGTTTCGATATTGGATTTAGCCTGTCGCACAATCAAAAGGAAGTGCTCAATCTAAAACCGGCCGCAACGGACAGCGAGCAACAGCAACGGATTGCGGGTATTTGCGGATCGGCTTTTATCGAAAATTCGATAACCATCGACTTTGCAGCATCGGGGCTGCAATTGACCGGTTGGGTTGGCTTGCCGACCTTTTCCCGCAGTCAGCAGGATATGCAGTTTTTCTATGTTAACGGCAGACTGGTCAGGGATAAGCTGGTTTCCCATGCCGTTAAACAGGCTTATCAGGATGTGTTGTTTCACGGGCGGCATCCGGTTTTTGTATTATATCTGACGCTCGATCCGACGCTGGTTGATGTCAACGCCCATCCGGCAAAACTGGAAGTCCGATTCAGGGAGGGCCGTCTGGTGCATGATTTTCTGTTTTCGGCCCTGCATCGGTCATTGGCAAATCTAAGACCGGGACACGGCACCAGCCGACAACCGGATTCCGAATCGTCGCCGCAAACACCTTCTGTTTCGGGCACTACAAACAATGTGGCTTGGGTTGATCCAGTCCCTGAAAGTCATGGGCAGGACGTAGCCCGACAATCAATATTCAGTTTTGACGCTAAACCGTCTTACCGTTCAAGTCCGCCGCAGCAGGCATCACTACCGTTACAGGTAGAAGAAGCCATCCAAGCCTATGCATCGCTGTATCCGAAATCCGAGCCGATGGTACCGGTAACTCAACCGGAAGCCATGCCGCTAGGTCACGCCATCGCGCATCTGCACAATATCTATATTTTGTCCGAAACCCCCAACGGCATCATCCTGGTCGATGCCCATGCCGCGCACGAGCGGGTCACTTACGAGCGACTAAAACAGCAATATCAAAATGGTACTGTGCCCAGTCAGCCCTTATTATTGCCGATTAAAATAACCGTCAGTGCAGCCGAAGCGGATTTAGCCGAAGACGAACACGCGTTTTTCAACACCCTGGGTTTTGAGCTTAACCGTTCAGGGCCGGAAACCATTGTGCTGCGCTCAATACCTATTTTATTGGGCAATACCGATAAGGAAACCCTGATTCGCGACGTGCTGGCCGACCTGATCGAGCACGGCATGAGTCAGCGGATACAGGAAAAATCCAATGAAATCTTGGCTAAAGTAGCTTGTCATGGCTCGGTCCGCGCACATCGCCGTTTGACCGTCGACGAAATGAATGCCCTGCTGCGGGATATGGAACAAACCGAAAGAATAGGGCAGTGCAATCACGGCAGACCCACCTGGGTAGAATTATCGACTCATGATCTCGATAAATTCTTTTTGCGCGGCCAATGAAATGATAGGCGAAAGGCGTTTTTTTGCCCTCCGTCTTGGTTGCCTTTTCTAATCTGCGTCCCGTCTCTCTATAAGCTGAATAGTTGAATTATGCAGAATCAACCCCATCCTCCCGTCATTTTCCTGATGGGGCCTACCGCCTCAGGAAAAACCGCGTTATCCGTACAACTCGCCCAGGCGCTTAATGGCGAAATCATCAGCGTCGATTCAGCGCTGGTGTTTAAAGGCATGGACATCGGTACAGCCAAACCCATGATGGACGAACGGGGCGGCATCCCGCATCATTTGATCGACATACTCGATCCCGCAGAAGCCTATTCCACCGGCCAGTTCAGGAAACAGGCGCTGGCGATAATGGACGATATAAGCCGGCGCGGAAAAATCCCGATACTGGTCGGCGGCACCATGTTGTATTTTAAGGTACTGAATAGCGGACTTGCCGTTCTGCCCGAAGCCGATCCAATTATCAGAGCCAAACTCGATCAGGACTTGGCGCAACTGGGTAAAGAAACTCTGCATCAGCGACTGGCCGAGATAGATCCGGAAGCTGCGGCGAGAATCCACCCCAACGATCCGCAACGCGTCCAACGCGCTCTGGAAGTCTACGCAATCAGCGGCAAACCGTTAACGTCTTTTTTTAGCGCAGCCCAGGCGCAAGACATCCCCTATCAAAAAATAAAGCTGATTATCGCCCCGCAAGACCGCGCCATATTGCACGGCATTATCGCCCGGCGCTTTAAGCAAATGCTGGAGCAGGGTTTTATCGACGAAGTGGCGACACTTTATCAGCGAGGCGATTTAACCGACAAAATACCGTCGATCAGAGCCGTTGGTTATCGGCAGGCTTGGTCGTACTTGCAAGGCGAATACGACCTTGAAACCATGACCGAAAAAGCCATTATCGCCACCCGACAACTGGCCAAGCGCCAGTTCACCTGGTTGCGCCGGGAAACCGCATCGGCAAATTTCCAAACCGGCCAGAAGGATTTATTAGCAAAAGTGTTGGCAGAAATTGATGGTCAGCTGTCGTCTTTAGACCGGGGAGGATGTCAAACTGAAGTTTCCTAAAAAATCATCAAGCCACCATGCGTAGCAATACGGCCACCAACGAATTTTTCGAGGGGTTGCCGGGTTTGGGGCAAACCCTATCAAAATCCTCATTGAGAGCGGCTTCAGCTA
>NZ_JAWPOH010000068.1:0-15564 GCF_037671525.1 Methylobacter svalbardensis | reverse complement strand
GGTCAGTAACATCCCCGTTAAACAAAATCCTAGCCAAGTCTTTTGTAGGTGCGTCAGCCTGGCATTGGACTTTAGCTTTCCCAGGGCTGCATCTAAATCAGTGACAAACGATTTTATAAAGTGTGCCGGCTCGTACATCAACATGGTGTTGAAATACGTGGCAGTTTACACTGATTAGCTTACCCGTTTTCCGGCTGTATTTCTAAGCTTAAAAACTTGAACATCGAGTTTCAGCATCGACATTGTCCGAGGCGATGGTCATTTCCGGGAAATCAGTCAGCAGGTTGGTTAACAGAATTTGCTTGGGCAATAACGGCAGAAAAGGCAGGAACAAGGATGCGCCCGCCATACTGAACATGTTGCCGAAGTTGGAGCTGGTTGCCATGAACACGTATTTCAGCGTATTGGCGAAGGTGATGCGTCCTTCTCGGACACCCTGGACCAGAACGGCCAGGTCTTTTTCCAACAGCACAATTTCGGCCGTTTCCTTGGCGATGTCGGCAGCGCTATCGACAGAAATGCCGACATCGGCGGCATGCAGTGCAGACACATCATTAATGCCATCGCCCATATAGCCGACCACAAAACCGGCTTTTTTCAGCGCAATGATAATGCGTTCTTTCTGGTTGGGCTCGACTTCGGCGAATAAATCGACTTTTGCTACTTTATGCATCAAGGCTCTGCCGCTCATTTTTTCAATTTCCGGGCCGGTCAGGATTTCATGTTCGGCAAGTCCCAGTTGCTTGCTGACGGTGGCCGCTACCAGGCGATTATCGCCGGTAATGATTTTGAGCGTCACGCCCAGTTCGCGCAGTTGCTGGATCGTTTCGGCGCAGTCCGCTTTGGGCGGATCGAAAAATAGCAGAAAGCCTAAAAAGCGCATTCCGGTCTCATCGGTCTTATCAATCCGTGCCTTGGAATCCATGGGCTTATAGGCCAATCCCAAGGTACGGAATCCCTGACGGCTGAAGTCTTCGTAACGCTGCTGGATTTGCTTGCTGACCGACTCTATCGGTGTCAATGTGCCATCGGCATTTTCCGCCTCGGAGCAGGCGGCAAGCACATTGGTCAGCGCGCCTTTGGTGATCAACAGGTTTTCACCCTGCTTTGAAATTAACAGGCTTAACCGTTTGCGATAAAAATCATAGGGAATTTCCGCCAGTTTTTTGCAGTCTTTTACATCGAACTGCCGGTATTGCCGGATCGCTTCGTCGATCGGGTTGCTAAATCCGGTTTCATAAACGGAATTAAGGTAGGCATAAAATGCCACCTTTTCGCCGGCGTTGCCTGACAGATCAAACGTATCGTGCAGATGCACGGTGCCTTCGGTCAAGGTGCCGGTTTTATCCGAACACAGCACATTCATGCTGCCGAAGTTCTCGATGGAGGCCAACTGTTTAACGATGACTTTCTTTTCAGCCATGCGCTTGGCACCGTGAGCCAGATTGATGCTGATGATTGCGGGCAATAATTGCGGCGTTAAGCCTACGGCGAGCGCCAGCGCGAACAGAAACGAATCCAGCACCGCTTTTTCAAGATAGACATTCACCGCGAAAATAAGAATCACCAGTATCAGCGTGATTTCCATCAGCAGATAACCGAAACGCCGGATGCCGCGTTCAAATTCGGTTTCAGGAGCCTTTAACTTGATGCGCAGGGAAAGTTTGCCAAACTCCGTGGTTTGCCCTGTGGCAACCACCAGCGCCGTTGCAGCGCCGCTCTGTACATGCGTTCCCATCCATAAGGCGTTGGTGCGCTGGCTTAATGCAGTATCTATCGGCAACACGCCGGGCAATTTTTCGACAGGATAACTCTCTCCGGTCAGTATGGCTTCATCAATAAACAGGTTGTCGGATTCCAGAATCAGGCAATCCCCCGAAATAACGTCCCCGGCCTTGAGCAATATAATATCGCCGGGAATCAGGTTTTCGGCGGCAATCTCCGTGGCGATGCCGTCACGAAACACGCTGACCTTGATTTGCACGATCGCCAACAGTTTTTCTATGGCGCTGACTGCACCTTTTTCCTGCCAGAACCCCAACGAACCGCTGATCAGGACTATCGTTAAAATAATCGCCGCATCGAGCCGGTCATGTAAATAGAATGACAAACCCGTGGCAAAAAGCAGCATCAGAATAATAGAGTTTTTAAACTGGGCAAAAAACAAGCGCAAGTTCCCCGTTTGCTTTTTGTTATTCAACCGGTTTGCACCATAGCGCTTTATGCGCTGATCGGCTTCTTCATGGCTTAATCCGTGAACTGTCGTATTCAGCTGCTTGAGTTGCTGCTCAGCAGGAGTATTCCAGAAGGCGTTGAGAGCTTTAGTTTTATCAGCTTTTGAAGTGTTTATCATGGCTCAATCCTGGTTGTGATGCCGTTTTGATTATTGGTTAAAACACAACTACGCCAGAAATCAGTAAATACCTCTAATTTTGGGGCCAGTGCTAAACAGGTGGAAATAGACCATCACTAAAAATAGTGATGGTATTAGCCACGATTAACAAAGAAATAAACTGCCTTAATTTCTTCATTTTGCTGTAGTTCCATATTTAAGTCTCCAGGTACAAAAATCAACTAAGTTCTCTCATTTCTTAACACCCATCAAACCCAACAAGCCCCTCATCAACATCAAAGGTGTGGGCGGGCAACCGGGAATCACTGCATCAACCGGAATGACATTGGACACCGCGCCGCAACTGGCATAAGACACGCCGAATTCGCCGCCGCAGGCAGCACAATCTCCGACTGCAACCACCCATTTCGGATTCGGTGTCGCCTCATAGGTGCGCAGTAACGCAGTCTGCATGTGCCTCGATACAGGCCCGGTGACCAATAGCACGTCGGCGTGTCTTGGCGAAGCTACAAAATGGATACCAAAGCGTTCAATATCGTAAAAGGGATTGTTCAGCGCATGAATTTCCAGTTCGCAGCCGTTACAGGAACCCGCATCGACGGCGCGTATCGCAATGCTGCCGGAAAATTGCTTGTCTATGTGCCGTTTTATTTGGATGCCCAATTGCTCCAGCTCGTCCTCGTTCCCATGCTCTGCGTGGGAACGTAGGCTAAATCGTTCGGTGACGACACCCGTGGTCAGGATTTTTTTAAAAATTCTCAGCATATTCCCTTCCTATAAATCATTGCCTGAATAAGAGCCATTCAGGGATTTGTTGCACACAGGAAAATCCGGCACGATATTATTCAACACCAGTTTTTCCAACGCAGGCCAGTTTAATTGACTGGGGTCACGCGGATAAAATCGGGCGATTTTGTTATCGGCATCAAATCGAATGTGACTGATAATTTCGCCACGCCAGCCTTCAACGATGCCAAGACCTTCACTGCCTGCAAGCGGAATTTGCCAGTCGCTACGTATGTCACCGGCAACCAGTTGGTCGATGAATTTTTCGATCAGATATAAAGCCGTCCTGATCTCCTTGTACCTTATCCAGAATCTGGAGGCGATATCGCCCTGCGTTTCCAGTGCGACTTTAACTGTTACCTGATCGTAAGGCGCATAGGGGGCATCGCGGCGTACATCCTTATCCTGTCCGCTGGCCCGTCCGACGTAACCTAAGGTTCCAAATGCGGCGGCGATTTCTTCAGACAGAAAACCGGCCGTGTATAGCCGGTCTTCCAGTGAAGAATTGAGATCCAGCGCGAGTATGACTTCCGCCAGTTCCGTTCTTAATTCGACTATATCCTTCATAATCAGGGCGCAGGATTCATTCGACAGGTCGCAGGCAACACCGCCGGGAACAATTTGATCCATCAACAGGCGATGACCGAAAACGGTCGCATTGGTGCGCAGCCAGAGTTCGCGCAAGCGGGTAAACTGCATTTGCGCGAACACAAAAGCGACATCGTTACAGATAGCGCCAATATCGCCCATGTGATTGGCGATGCGCTCCCGTTCCGCCAGAATGCCCCGAATTAAAGCGGCGCGTGGCGGGATAAGAACGCCCGCCGCTTGTTCCATTGCCATACAGGCAGCCCAGCAATGTCCGACGGCAGTATCGCCGGAAACGCGCCCCGCCAGTTTGGCTAGAGACTCGGGCTCTCTGCCTTCGGCAATTTTCTCTATGCCTTTATGCGTATAACCCAAACGTTCTTCCAGATTCAAGATCAGTTCACCGACGGCCTGAAACCTGAAATGTCCAGGTTCGATAATACCGGCATGAACCGGGCCTACCGGAATTTCATAAACACCGGCGCCGTGGGCTTTAATAAACGGATAATTAATGTCGGGCGGCGTGATACCAACCGGTCTGCCCTGAACAGGAAAGTCTTTGCGTAACGGATAACTGTTTTCAATCCAGGCTTGATGCCGCGTCCAACGCCGGTTATCGGGATGACCGACAAATTTGATCCCGAATAGGTCTTGCGTATGACGTTCACTGCGGTTGGCGGCGGGATAAACCGTAGCCTGACTGGGAAGTTCAGGACTTGAATCATCCACGATCGTGCGCAACAGCACATACTCGCCGTGTTTTTCAAAACAGGTATTGATGAAGAACTGGCTATCAACCTGTTCCGCCCATCCGGCAGCCCAACGCAGGTTTTGCTGTACGGCCTGTTCTGCAAAGCGTTGCCAGGCGTGGCTTTCGATTTGCCATAGCGTTGTTGAGGCCGTATCGATCTGGATAACAGTTATATCCGTACTCAGCTGGCTTAAAAAATCCGTAGTCCAGTTTGAAGAACTCATAGCGGGGTACTCCCGGAAATCAATAGTGTCGCCTGTGAAAACCAGTGCGCCAGGAAGCCGGGAATAGCCAGACCCAGCCAAAGCACTAACACCAGATGTATCGTGACCGGCCACAAGTTGGCTTTAATCGGGTTTTGACCTTCGGGCCTGTCGCCGTAAACCATAGGCTGGATATGCCTGAACAGTCCGGCAAAGGCGATGCCGATACCCAGCAACAGCAATGGCGCCAACCAGGGATAACTGTGCATGGTCGCCAGCAGCACCAGAAACTCGCTGGTAAACACGCCGAATGGCGGAAATCCGGCAATAGCAATGGTACCGATCAACAAGCCCCAACCGATCTTGGGCTGGGTTTTAATCAGGCCGCGGATCTGCTCTATGCGCTGGGTTCCGGCAAGCTGCGCCGCATGACCTACCGTCACAAAAATGGCCGACTTGGTCAGTGAATGCACGGTCATGTGCAGCAACGCGGCAAATGTGGCTAGAGGTCCGCCGATGCCGAACGCGAAAGTCATCAGCCCCATGTGCTCGATGGATGAGTAACTGAACAGTCGTTTAATATCTTTCTGCCGATGCAGCAATATCGCCGCGACCAGAAACGACAGCATGCCGAAGCCCATCATCAGGTAACCGGCCATATTGGAATCTGTCGCGCCATCCACCAGCATTTTATTACGCACCACGGCGTATAGCGCATCGTTTAACAGCAATCCCGATAACACCGCCGACATCGGCGTCGGACCTTCGGAATGGGCATCCGGCAACCAGTTATGCAACGGCACCAAGCCGATTTTGGTGCCGTAACCAATCAGTAGAAAAACAAAGGCAATTTCAAGGATTTCCGGATTTAATTTGTCGGCGTTTTCGTAAAGCACCGACCACAGCAAGGCATTCTCCCCGTCGCCGATCTGCACTGCCGCATAATACAGCAGAATGGTGCCGAACAGCGCCTGGGCAATACCCACACCGCACAAAATAAAATATTTCCACGCCGCCTCGATAGACTCCGGCGTACGATACAGACTAACCAGCATCACGGTTGCCAGCGTCGCGCCTTCCATTGCCACCCACATGATGCCCATATTATTGGTGGTCAATACCAGATACATGGCCAGCATAAAACCCTGAAACATCGAGTAATACAGTTTTAAGCGCTTATCACTGAGCTTGCCGATTTCCTTTTCATGCGCCATATAGGGCGAGGAAAATATCGACGTGGTGAAGCCGACAAAAGCCGTTAACACAATCAAATACACATTAAACGGGTCGATTAAAAAAGCCTTGCCTGTTGAAATAATGGTACCCTGATTGAGTACGTTAATCGCCAGCCAGATAGTCGCCAGCAAACAAATGCCGTTAAACCGGACATTGAGTTTTCCGGTATCTGTTCTGTGTCCTGCCAGCGCAAAATAGAGTATGCCGACTAACGGTATCAATAAGACCAAATAGACGGCAATCATTTGTCCACCTCATGCAGCTTGTTTAGCAGATCGACATCCAGCGAATCAATACTGGTGCGTATATGCAGGAAAAAGATGCCGAACAGCACCGCAGCGACCAGTACGTCGAAGGCAATACCCAGTTCAACCACCATCGGCATGCCATTGGTGGCGACGATGGCTGCGAAAAACAAACCGTTTTCTATCGACATAAAGCCGACCACATGGGCGATGGCCTGCCGATGCGAAATCATTAACAACATGCCCAGAAGCATCACGGAAAGACTGACCGCCAAGGCATTCAGCATGACGATTGATGAGGATTGTACAATAGGGTGCAACACGTAATAACTGAATACCATCAGACTGGCTCCGCCCATCATCACCGCCGTATTATTTTTTAATGCTTCAATATCGCGATGCATAGCCATTTTCAAAACCTGCCGCCTCAACATCCACGGGATAAGAATCACTTTAAGCACCAACGTCAGCACCGCAGAAATATACAGATGATGACTATCCAGGCTGTAGGCCGCCAATGCCGTAGTCAAGGTTAATAAAAAGCCCTGCATCGCAAACACAAAGATCAGCCTCAGCAACCTCCCCTGCCCTAACATTAGAAACGAGGTAAGCCCCACCAATGCCGCCATTGATAAAATGGCCTGCGTATAAAAATCCAATTGTTCAATATTCATGAATAAAATCCTAAAAGACAAAGGGCGAAAGGCTAAGGGCTAAGGCCTGGATTTGATGCGCGGTTCTCGCCCTTCGTCCTTCGCCTTTTGCCTTCCTCACCTCGACGCCTCTAAAATGATGTGGCTCAACATCCCCAACAACCCCAACAAATAAGCGAAACTAAGAAATTCCTGCACCCGGAACAGGCGCATCTTTGCAACCAGCGTTTCTGCCATCGCCAGAAAAACCGCCAACACCGCCAGCTTGCCCATAATAGCCAGCAAGCCATAGCCTAACGCTTGGATACTAAGAACTTCGGCGATACCCCAGGGAAAAAAGATATTGGCGATCAATACGCCGTACAGCATCAGCTTCAACTGACTGGCCCATTCAATCAACGCCAGATGACGACCGCTGTATTCAAGAATCATCGCTTCATGAATCATGGTCAACTCCAGATGCGTCGCCGGATTATCCACCGGAATGCGGCCGGTTTCGGCGACGGCAACCAGTATCAACGCAGCCAAGGCAAATACAAAAGAAGGCCTTAAAACCAGACCTTCATTGAGCACATGGGCGATAGCCAACGATAAATTAGTCGTCGATGCCGCCATGGTCAGGGTAAAAATAGCCATCAACATCGCCGGTTCCGCCAGCGATGAAATAGTCATTTCCCGCGATGAACCCATGCCGCCGAATGCGGTGCCGACGTCTAGACCTGCCAGCGCCAGAAAAAACCGGGCAAAAGCGAAAAAACCCACCATCACAATCACATCAGCGGTGGCCGAAGTCGGTAAATCGACGGCAATCAACGGCACAACGGTCGCCGCCAACACTGTTGCCGAAAAAATAATGTACGGTGCTTTGATAAATAACCACGAAGCCTGTTCCGAGACCACCGGTTGTTTATAAGTTAATTTAAGCAAATCCCGGTAAGGCTGAAAAATAGAAGGCGCTTTACGGTTTTGTAACCGGCATTTGCAGCATTTGACCCAACCCGCCAGCAACGGGGCCAACGCGACAAACAGTATGGTTTGTAAGACAGCGATTAACCAGTTCATCAGCTGATCACCCATAACAGTAATAGTAAGGTTGCAAACGAATAGCCCAGATAAACCCGGATATTGCCCGTTTGAATGCGTCCCACCAGTTTGGCCGTGTTGTTTACTCCGCGAGCAATCGGTTCATACAACCGCGGCCAACTGTGATCCTGAATCTGCAATTGATAATGAACCGCCGCCACATCCTGATTCATTGCGCCGTGCATGTCCTTGTCGATCCGCTCGTCAATAATCCAGACCTTGGCGAAAATCCGCCGGAACGGCATCGTAAAAGCGCTGCTGCTGTATTGCATTTTCGGTGTTAAGCCGCCAAAACCGCAATCCCAGGTTTCGGCTCTACGTATTGCCGTTGCGGGATTGCGCCGCAGATACCAAAAACTGATGCAACCGGCAATCAGTGCTCCGATCAAAACCAACGGAGGAGCATAAGAAGCTTGATCAGCAGAAACCGGTGCCAGCCACAACCAGCCTAAAGTGGCGTCATTCGGTAAGGTTTGACCTAATAATTGCCCGGAAACACCGTTGATCAGGCTGATTACCGGACCGGGGAAAATCCCGAACAAAAAGCACAAACCGGCCAGTAGCGCAGGACCTGCCAGCATGCCTTTATCCCGGACTTCATGCGCTTTATCGCAATGATGAGAACGGGGTTGTCCCAAAAAGATCAAGCCGAATACTTTGACAAAACAGGCGGCCGCCAATGCCGCTGTCAGCGCTAATGCAGCGGCGGCGACGGGTATCAAGCTGCGCAATACGCCATTGTCCAGCACATCGACCTGCAATGCGGTCTGAAAAGCCAGCCATTCCGAAACAAAGCCGTTAAACAACGGTAATGACGAGATACTCATGCAACCGATCAAAAACAATACACTGGTTTTCGGCATCTTTTTAATCAACCCGCCCATCATGTCGATATTTAATTCATGGGTTTGATGTTGAATGATACCGGCACCAAGAAATAGCAGGTTCTTAAACAGCGCATGATTGAAGGCGTGAAACAGCGCCGCCAAAAACCCCAGCGCTGCCAGTTGCGGCTGACTGTTTGCCATAAAAATCATCGACAGCCCCAGCACCATAAAAATAATGCCGATGTTTTCGACCGAACTGTAGGCCAACAGGCGTTTTAAATTGGTCTGCATCATCGCGTACAAAATACCGCCCAGCGCAGAGATAGTACCCAGTATCAGCAGCACCACGCCCCACTGCCAATGTACATCGCCGAGCAAATCATAGCAAAAACGGATTAGCCCATAAAGCGCGACCTTAAGCATCACCCCGCTCATCAGCGCTGAAATATGCGAAGGCGCCACCGGATGCGCTTCAGGCAGCCAGACATGCACAGGGACTATCCCGGCTTTCATGCCGAAACCGAGCAGTGCCAACATAAAGGCGATGCTGGCCCAGGTAGTTGACAGCTTCGCCTCACGCAAGGCATCGAAAGTAAAGCCGTCTGCAAAACCGGCCAGTACGCCAAAGCCCAGAATAATGGCTAATGCACCGACTTCCGCCATCAATAAATAAAGAAAAGCAGCGCGGCGATTGGCTGAATTTTCATGCTGGAACGCCACCAGAAAATAACTGGCAACCGACATCAACTCCCAGGCAATCATGAAAAAGAAGGCGTCATCGGCCAACAGCACCAGCAACATCCCGGCAACGAACAGTCCGGTAAACAAGCTCAAGACGGCAAATGGATGCTGGCTTTCCTTATAACTATTGACATAGCCCGGCCCGTAAAGACTGACTGCGCTTACCGCAATACCCACGATTAAAAAGAAAAAACCGGACAAGCAGTCAAAACGAACGTGCCAGGGCAGCCAAGGTAACCCTAAGCTAAGTTGATCGGTAACAACTTCTTTACTGATCAATACACTCAATCCGGCCAATACCGCGAAAACACCGGACAAACCCAGCAAAACAAACACCGCTTGCCGCAACAAAACCGGAAATCGCTTTTCTTCCAGACAGGCGGTAATCACAGGCTGACAACGTTCATTATCGCTAGGGAATCTTTTAAACCAGTACCGACTAAACAGCCGTATATGCCGCCGCTGGTGCATCAATAGTCCCAGCAAGCCGGAAAAAAAACTTAGCAGAACAGCACTATAAGCTAATACAAGGATCATGAAATTCTCACTCTTCAATAACGTATTTGATTATTATATATCCCCTACACCCCATAATGGTCGCTTTTACGGCGGCTCATGTTGTTGCGTTTCATTCTGCGCACCGCCAAGGGGTGTTCTGAGAAGGTATCGTGATATTCCATGCCGAAAAACTTGCATTGCCCGCCCCGCCCTTCATAGTCATGCTGAAAATCATGAATAAACTCCATCACGGTATGATCGATCAGGTATGCATTGTTCAATTGAAAGATAACTATTTTTCCATTTTCCAGATGCGCCAGAGCGGTTTTTAAGGACATGAAGTTGGAGAAAATGGCAGCGCCTACTATTGAGATTACAACAGAATCATCGTCTTTCGGTTCAATGACAAAATGAATCTTGAACAGGTTATTCAGCCTGACACCGCGTAGCATATGGATAGTAAACTTGGTTAAAATGCCGATACCGACACCGATTAATAAATCAGTCGCCAATACACCGATAATCGTCACCACGAACATAAACAACTGCTCTTTACCTACACCCATGACCTTGGCAAACTCCTTAGGCGAAGCCAGACGAAAACCGGTAAATACCAGTAACGCAGCAAGAGCGGCTAACGGAATGCTGTGAATCAAGCGGGGAAACAGCACCACGAACAACAACAAAAATGCACCATGAAAAAAGTTGGCCCAACCGGTCTTTGCCCCATTATTTATGTTAGCCGAACTACGCACGATCTCCGCTATCATCGGAAAACCACCGATTAAACCGGCAAGCAGATTACCCGCACCTACTGCGGTTAAATCGCGATCAAGATTGGAATGACGTTTATAGGGATCAAGTTTATCTACCGCCATCGCGCTGAGTAAACTCTCAAGACTGCCCACCAAACAAATGCTCACCACCGCTTCCCAGAACTCAAGACTCAGTGATTTTGAAAAGTCAGGAAAATAAAAGCCGGACATGAAATTATCGGAAATCGCGACTAGAAACCTCGGTCCGACGGTTGCTTCATGATGCGGCAAAAAATCGGCATCCGGCAGAAACAAATACATGTGCTCATGTTGCAGGTCGAAATACCGCGCCAAGCCCATACCCACCAACACCACGATGAGCGGAGCCGGAATCATCTTTAAGACTGGGTTTTTAATCATCGACCAGATTATCAGTATCAACAATCCTGAAATACCGATAATGGCAATATCAGGATTAAGCGTAGCAATGCTATGTGGAATCTGAGCGATAGTCGAAAACAGACTGCTGCCTTTTTCCGGTGCAGTACCCAATACCACGTTGATTTGCTTGGCCATGATAATAATACCAATAGCTGCCAACATGCCATGCACCACCGATGCCGGAAAAAACGAGCTCAGCCGCCCCGCCTTAAAAAAGCCCAGCAGAATCTGCAACACACTGGCAACGACGATGGCAGCCAGTGTATAACGGTAACCAGCCATCGCATCGCCTTCACCCAACGATTGTACCGCACCAAGAACCACCACGATCAACCCGGCGGCTGGACCGTTAATCGTTACAAATGACCCGTTGAAACGCGAAACCAGCATCCCACCGATAATAGCCGTGATAATACCGGACATCGGAGGAAAACCGGACGCCATTGCTATACCCAAGCACAACGGCAACGCAATAAGAAAAACCAGGAAACCGGACAGCAAATCACTACGCCAGTTTTCTTTTAAACCGGCTAAACCGGATTTTGGTAACCCAGGCAGGGATGACTCAGCCATAAAAAATCCTTGTGATGATAAAAAGTTTATATCGAGTTACAAGCGATTAGTATGCCAATCTTATTTAATTACGATAACACCATGATTTTAATTGTTATTTTATCTGTTTAGCCGGAGATAAGAAGAAACCTTAAGGTGCAAAACAACCGTTCGATTGTTGTTTTGCACTTATGCCGGAGAAATTGCAGCTGTTTTGCTTGTTAATCAGTGAAGCCTCTATTGACTTCGCTATCCTACAAACAGGGTTTCCTAAAATGATCCGATGCTTAGTAGGTACTGTAATGGCGAAGATCATAAAGAGTAATCGGCATAAAAGTCGATTTCAAACCTTGCTGTTATTGGCTTTTAACTTGAGTGAACTTGATGGTTGGAAACGGGGGAGCGACCAAAAGCTTTGGTGGTTTTAAACAATATCACCGTCGAATTTTTATGGCTTTTAGAGGTTACGCATTGACAGGAAACGTTACATATAGACGTCAAAACCCCTCGGCAAAGCCGGAGACTTGAAAACGTGAACCGCTCAAAGCGGGTTAATTTATGCGCCACCTAGAGGTGACGGTGCCTCAAAATAAGTCGAGTTGCTCTATTCGCTTGTCCTCTTCTTCTTGATGCTTAATGTAATTAATTATTTTTTTATACGATTTACCCTGCTTTTTAAAGCAGACAAATTTACCCCGTCTTTAAGTTGATAGCCCACATTTCAATATATCAAGCTTCAATAACCACTTTCAGTATTTTTCCGGGAATAAGAGAATTGCTTATTTCAGGCGGATTCCATTTACGCAGATCGGCGATAGAAACATTGAATTTACGAGAAATTTGTGCCAGTGAATCGCCTTTTTTTACTGTGTACTTAATCGTACGAATTCCTGCTGCTGCCGCTTGAACATGTTGATTAGCGGCTTTAATAGTCAATTTCTGACCTGAAATCAGTGTCGCTTTCACCGTTATTTTGTTCCAGGTCGCTATATCGTTAGTGCTAACTGAAAATTTCTGCGCTATATTCCAGAACGTGTCGCCTTTTTGTACAACATAAATTTGGGTAGAGCCTGCTTTACTTTTAGCTATTTTGGCAGTGTGCTTTGCATCAGCTGTTTCTTGTCGCAGAGGCAGCTTTAAAAGCATACCGGAGTTAATAGAATTACTGGTTAAATGGTTGGTCTGACGGATTGATTGAACGGTTATGTTATTCCTGCCGGCAATAGATGAGAGAGTTTCCCCGGCTTTAACCTTGTGTTGGCTTGAGACAGTCTGGGGTTCATCATGTCGAATTTTTGCAATCGTCTCGTAGTGATAGCGCTTCATGTCGACCCGTTCTTCGTAGGGTAATTGCGCCAAATTTTGCTTAAATGATTGTACTTTGGCAACAGGAATTAACAAGTGATGCGGCCCTTGCGGCGCGGTGCTTGAATGGTTAAAGCCGGGATTTAATTTTAAAAATTCATTAAGAGGTGTGCCGGCCAGCTCTGCGGCTTTGTTTAAATCCAGCTGGGATCTAACGTCAACAAGTTCACAGTAGGGTTTATTGGGGATATGTTGTAAATTAATATTGTATTTCTCAGCATTGGCAAATATTTTGGCTATGGCCAACAGCCGTGGTACATAGTCTGCCGTTTCCTTAGGAATATCTAGTGACCAGTAATCGGTTGCCAAATTGAGACTTTCATTTTTTTCGATAGCTTTTCTGATATTGCCTTTGCCAAAATTATAGGAGGCCAGCGCAAGATACCAATCGCCATCAAAAGTCTCACCCAGTTGTTTAAGAAAAGTAGTTGCTGCTTTGGTTGAAGCATAAACATCACGACGCCCATCATACCAATCGTTTTGTTGAAGGCCGAAAAAACGACCGGTAGCCGGTATAAATTGCCAAAGTCCTGATGCATCGCTCCTTGAATAAGCTTCCGGCAAAAAAGCACTCTCAACTACAGGCAATAAAGCCAGTTCTCCGGGAATATTTTTTGCTTCGATCTCATTAAGTATAAGATGCAGATAAGGTTCCGCCCGTTGCTGAATTCTGGCAAGATAACCAGGATGTCTTAAGTACCAGTTTAACTCGCGATCAATCCGTTCATTTTGAATATCGGGTAGCGAATATAATGATAGTAACCGTTCCCAAACCGTATTCTTGTACCTTGTCGGTACAGTGTGTTTTTGTTTGCCGAACGGATGGAGAGCATGCCTCACATAACCGTCATTCATTTCGGAGGTGGAAGGCGGCTTATCGTTAAAAGATTTTTTTGAGGTTGTAGAGCAGCCTGTTGCTATTAAAAAGGTCAATAGTAGTAAAAATTTAGCCAACCGGTTACAGTTAATGCGCATCACCTAAGCCTTTTAAGAATGAAGTTTTTTATTAGAATGTTATCATTATAGCTTGTTTTTATTGAAAATCATCAACATCAGATAGTGTAGAGTTAGCACATGAAACGCAATTTCTTATTTGCCTGGTATCAAACGCCAAGAGGCAAGCTGCTACAACAGCTTGAAGCCGACTATATACAGCGTTCTATTACCGTCAGTTGTCAACAGACTATTTTGCAGATTGGTGGTTTAAACTGGGAAAATGAATTCATCGACTGCTCTTTATACAAAAATTTTACGATACTCGATGCCAAAAACCTAGGCTGCGATAAAGCGAGAAAGATTCGTGCAAAAGCATACAGCCTACCCTTGCAAAGCAACTGTATCGATATGATCATAGTACCGCACTTATTGGAGTTTGACGCCTTCCGGTTTCAGACCATGCGGGAAGTAGAACGTGTTTTGAAACCTGAAGGCATATTAATTGTGCTGAATTTCAATCCTTGGAGTCTATGGGTTAGATACCAGTACTTATGGGATAAAAAAATGGCTAATTCATGGGGAGGACACTTTATTTCCCGATCAAGGATTTTAGACTGGCTAAAATTATTAAATTTTGAAGTAATCGTATCCTCGGAGTTTAATTTGGATACGGTAAAATCGACTCATGAAAAATTCATAACTCGAGGACACTCGCTCACATCAACCGCCTATGCGATTAAAGCTATCAAGCGCCGTTACAACCTAATTCCCTTAACACCGGTAAAAGCGCTAACCCCCCGTTCAATCTTGGCAAACTCACTTAATTCACCCACAACACAGAAAAATAGACATGACTAATTCCGTCATTATTTATACCGATGGTGCCTGTAAAGGCAACCCTGGACCGGGCGGTTGGGGAGTTATAATCAGTTATAAGGGCACCGTCAAAGAACTTTTTGGCGGCGACCCCGATACCACCAACAATCGTATGGAGTTGATGGCGGCAATCCAGGCATTGGAAACCCTGACCCAGCCCTGTTCCGTACGAATCAATACCGACTCAAAATATGTACTGCAAGGCATTACCGAATGGATGGTCAACTGGAAAAAACGCGGCTGGAAAACGGCCTCCAGAGCCCCGGTCAAGAATGAAGATCTATGGCGCAGGTTGGATGCAGCCATTCAGCGGCACAATATTGAATGGACATGGGTAAAAGGTCATTCAGGCGATAAAGATAACGACAGAGCCGATGAACTGGCTAATTTTGGTATTGATTCTTTAAGATAATCAGGATCGATACTTTAAACTGCCTGATGTCTGCGATCAATATACGAAGCGTGAATGTGTAAGGATGATCGCTTCGTACTTCATTTTCGTGTCGCATTAAGGTAGAGCAACGCATAAAGTTTTCTGGGGTTAAATACATCTCCTTACACACAAATACTAAACCAGTCCATCTAGCTTGCGGGCTATCTGTATTCCATACACGCAGTCTTGTATTCTCTGGAACCCTTTCCATATGCTTTTAGCGCCGGGCTCTCCATCCGATT
>NZ_JAWPOH010000067.1:0-16042 GCF_037671525.1 Methylobacter svalbardensis | reverse complement strand
CTTCTGGAAAACATATGGTTGGGAGGGATTTGGGGCGTTTAGGGCCGACGGTTTCGCTACAGTACCGTGCTGCTGGATAATTTTCCAAGAATCAGGCTGCAAAAAATTTAAAAACTTGAACATCGAGTGTTACGTACTGATAGATCACTGGAACGTGTCGGACTGGCTTGTTCGGCTACTATTTTCCAATACAGAAACTAGAAAATATTTTCCCCAGTAAATCATCCGAGGTAAATTTTCCGGTAATTTCCGCAAGGCTCATTTGCGCTTGTCTTAAATCCTCCGCGACCAGTTCTCCGGCCTGGCTGCCTCTTAACTGGTTTAAGGCGCTATCAACAAACTCATGGCCTTTGTTTAAGGCTTCTATGTGTCGTCTTCGGGCAATAAAAACATTGTCTGTAGCCTCGTTAAAACCGACGCTCTGTTTGAGGTGCTGTTTTAACAGTTCCATGCCTTCGCCGGTTTTAATCGACAAGTAGATTTGGGCGCCGGATTCGGTTTGTTTGATTTCCGGCTCTATGCCAAGCAGATCTATTTTATTGTAGATTTGGGTGATGTTGCCGCCGGGGGGCAGGGTTTTTAATATCGATTCTATTTCCGGTTCTCTGGCATCGATCAGCAATAAGATTTTATCGGCGTTCTTGATTTCCTGATGCGCCCTGCGGATGCCTTCTTGTTCTATCACATTGTCGCTTTCGCGAAGGCCTGCGGTATCGATGATATGCAAGGGCATGCCGTCCAGCTGGATGCGTTCTTTTAACACGTCCCTTGTGGTTCCGGCTATGTCGGTAACTATCGCCGCTTCATGCCCGGCCAGCGCATTGAGCAGGCTGGATTTTCCGGCGTTCGGTTTGCCGGCTAATACGACGGTCATACCGTCGCGCAGCAGGCGGCCTTGTTGTGCTGTTTTTTGGATTTGTTCTATGCGCTGCTGTAATTTGACCAGCCGGTTTTCGACCACGCCGTCGGTCAAAAAATCGATTTCTTCATCGACAAAATCGATAGCCGCTTCGACGTAAATTCTGAGTTCGGTGAGTTCGTCGACCAGTTCATTGATCTGTACTGAAAAAACACCCTGCATCGATTTTTGCGCCGACCGGACCGACTGTTCGGTGCTGCTTTCAATTAAGTCGGCGACGGCTTCAGCCTGGGCTAAATCAAGTTTGTCATTAAGAAAGGCGCGTTCGGTAAATTCGCCGGGGTTGGCTAATCGAGCGCCTAGCGATAAAACCCGCCGCAACAGCATGTCCAATACGACCGAACCGCCGTGACCTTGGAGTTCGAGTATGTCTTCACCGGTGTACGAGGCCGGAGCAGGGAAATACAGCGTGATGCCAGAATCGATCACTGAGCCGTCGGCATCGTAAAAAGATGAATACAAGGCCAGTCGGGGAGTTAATGCTTTATCTCCAGGGATCGTCTGTATGTCGCAAGCCTGCCGGGAGCAGGCACGACCAATGAGATGTTTGGCGATTTCGGGAACTAATGCCCCCGAAATACGAATAATACCAACACCGCCATTCCCTGGCGGTGTTGCAATGGCTGCAATGGTATCTAGGTTTTCAATATCCATTTTAGCCAAAGTTATGGCATTCTAGCTATTTTCCGGGTGATATACGACTGTTGAATAATAGACAGGGTATTGTTGACTACCCAATATAAAACCAAACCGGCCGGAAAAAACAGGAAGAAAATAGTAAAGACAATCGGGAACATCTTCATGACTTTAGCCTGTATCGGATCAATCGGTGCAGGATTTAAGCCTTGCTGAATTTTCATGGTAATACCCATGATAACCGGCAAAACATAAAATGGATCCTGGATAGATAAATCCTGTATCCATAACATAAAAGGCGCTTGACGAAACTCAACGGTTTCGCTCAATACCCAATATAAACACATAAACACCGGAATCTGCACCAAAATAGGCAGACAGCCACCCAATGGATTGACCTTTTCTTTTTTATACAAGGCCATCATTTCGGTGTTAAAACGCGGTCTGTCATCAGCAAAACGTTCTTGCAGTTCTTTAAGACGTGGCTGAATTTTACGCATTTTAGCCATTGATTTATAACTGGCTTGCGACAATGGGAAAAACAGCAACTTAATACATAATGTTACACCAATAATGGCTACGCCCCAGTTACCAACAGTGTTATAGATTTGATTTAATATCCAGTAAATCGGTTTGCCGATAAAGGTTAAAAAGCTGTAATCCACGGTAAGCTCAAGACCGGGCGCAATTTTTTCCATCATCGGCTGAATTTTAGGCCCTGCAAACAAATTGGCGACAAATTGAGCATTTGAATTGGCGTTAACGGTGACCAATGGAGAATAAGTTCCGATCACATAACGGCCGTCATTCAAGGTTTTGGTATAGAAGTGATTTTCCTGGTCGGCAGGCGGAACCCATGCTGAGGCAAAATAATGCTGAATTATTGCTGTCCAACCGCCTACGGTCGCAACATCAAGATTTTCATCATCCATATCGTCAAAGCTTATTTTTTGGTATTTTTCTTTTTCGGTATAAATAACGCCGCCGTCATAAGCTCTCATGCCGCCGGTCAGCATCCCACCACCGCTGCTCGTCTCCGGAACTTTAAGTAACTGGCTGTATTGTCTGCCGGACCAATCCTTTGAAGAGTCATTTTTTACTTTTTGTTCGAGTGTTATTTGATAACTGCCGCGCTTAAAGGTAAATAATTTGGTAATGGTCAGGCCGCTGTTATCCGTCCAAGTTAAGGGGACGGTTAAACTGTCTTGTCCTGGCTGCAGGTCATAATTGGTCTGTTCATTCTTAAATACTGAATGATGGCTGGGCGCTGCCGAAAAACCGCTGCTGGCAATCAAGCCGCTTTGGGCGACAAATAATTTTTCCTGACTGCTGTCAAATAAACGTACAGGGGCAGTGTTTTTTTCTGCGGGCGCTAAACCAATCAGTGCGCGCAAACTATCTACAGCGGTATTGGATTTTTCCAGTGGATAGTCCAGCAAATCCAGATTCTGGATAGTGCCCCCTTTGATATCAATTTCGAGAGCAAGCACATCGGTTTTAACGGTAATGATGTTGGCAGATGATGATGTTGCCAATGGAACGGCTGTCGTATCCTGATCTGCCGTTTCTGTTTGAGCCGATGATCCAGTGGCAGAAGGTAGGTCTTCTTTGGTATTGGCAGCTACAGTGTCTGCAACAGCTGCAATTTCAGGTTTCGGGCCATAATCTTGTTGCCAGGCTTGTTGCAGCATAAAAACAAGCATTGCAAAAGTAACGATCAGTACAAATCTTATATTATCCATTCTTATTACCAAATTTTTCTGGAACGGGATCAATGCCACCTTCATGGAACGGATGGCATCTTAATAATCTTTTGAGGGTGAGATAGGAGCCGATAATGGCCCCATGGAGCTGAAGCGCTTCCAGAGAATAACTTGAACAACTTGGATAGAAGCGACATCTGTCTCCAAGCAGAGGGCTAATAAAGTATTTATAAAACTTTATAATTGCTATGAGTATGAATCGCATCGGGATACCAGCTTAAGCCAATGCCTTTCCAATGATTTTCTTAACAAATCCAGTGGAGCATCGACGGCTTCTCTACGAGCCAAAACAACAATATCCATATTCCCTAAATCGTGTTGTTTTATTCTAAAGTTTTCCCTGACAGTTCGTTTAATCACATTCCTTTGTACTGCCTTTCTTATATTTTTTTTAGCAATTGCCAAGCCCAGCCTCGGATGATCGAAATCATTCTTTATGGCTAATAGGGTAAAATATTGGTCGCTTGATTTTACAGGCTTAGCAAAAACCTTTTTATATTCAGCTGGTTTTTTTAACCGTAACTGCGGGGGGAAACTAAAAACTTCTTCAGCCACACATCCATCAACTAAACGGTTAACTGGGCGCGTCCTTTTGCTCTACGAGCATTGATAACTCTACGGCCACCGACTGTTGCCATTCTTGCACGAAAACCGTGCGTTCTTGCGCGTTTAATTTTACTAGGTTGGTATGTTCTTTTCATTGTACTTAAGGCCTGATCAGATGAGTGTTAACAAAAACAGATAAAAAAGACAGCGGATGATAAAATAAACGGCTAGGTCTGTCAATTCTGTAGAGCAATGTTTTATTACTGTATCGTGATAAAATGCAAAATTACTTCATTACACTAATCAACTTTTTTTACTATTTCAATGAGCTCAATTTGGAACAACTGTCTTTCTAAGCTTGAAAATGAAATTTCAGGTTCTGATTTCAGTACATGGATAAGGCCCCTTCAGGCCATAGAAAGCGATGGGCACATAAAATTATTAGCCCCAAATCGGTTTGTACTGGACTGGGTTAAAGAGCATCATTTTGCAAAAATTGAAGAAACGATTTATGAGTTTTCCAATGGAACATTACATTTAAGTCTTGAAATTGGTTCCAAAAATTCATCCGTTACTCCTGCTGCTAAAATAGCAAAGCCTGCCGGTACTCAAAAAACCAGTCCAAACTTTCTTAATAAGGCATTTACATTCGACAGTTTTGTTGAGGGTAAATCCAACCAGTTGGCTAGGGCGGCTTCGATGCAGGTTTCTGAAAATATCGGCAAAGCTTATAACCCGTTACTTATTTACGGCAGTTCAGGTTTGGGTAAAACCCATATGATGCATGCGATTGGCAATGCTGTTTTGCAAAAAAATCCATCAGCAACTGTCGTTTATCTGCACTCTGAAAAATTCGTTCAGGATATGGTTAGGGCATTACAACAAAACTCCATTAATGCCTTTAAAGAATTTTATCGTGGCGTTGATGTGCTGTTAATCGACGATATTCAATTTTTTGCCGGCAAGGAGCGTTCTCAGGAAGAGTTCTTCCATACTTTCAATACCTTGTTGGAAAAAAAACATCAAGTCATCTTAACCTGCGACAAATATCCAAAGGAAATTATAGGTCTTGAAGATCGCTTAAAATCACGATTTGGCTGGGGACTTCCTGTTTTAATCGAGCCTCCTGATATGGAAACCAGAGCGGCTATTTTAATGAAGAAAGCCGCTTTTGTTAATATTGAATTAGCTCAGGATGTGGCTTTTTTTATCGCCAAACGGATTCCTTCCAACGTCCGGGATCTGGAAGGCGCTTTGCGACGAGTCATTGCCAACGCACAGTTTACCGGCCGTGACATCACCATCGACTTTACCAAGGAAGCACTGCATGATTTAATTTCTTTGCAGGATAAGCTCGTTAATATCGACAATATTCAAAAAACAGTTGCCGAATATTTTAAAATTCGCGTTGCCGATTTGTCTTCTAAAAACAGAAAACAATCCATTACTAGGCCAAGGCAAATGGCTATGTGCTTAGCCAGAGAATTAACCTCACACAGCTTTCCTGAAATTGGCGATGCCTTTGGCGGTCGTGACCACACCACGGTAATGAATGCCTGTAAACGAATTGCCGAGTTAAAAGGCGCTGACAACAAGATTGCTGAAGATTATTCCAACCTGTTGAGAACCCTGTCACATTAATCGAGAGCAAGCTGTGGATAACATGTAATGTTTCTAACCGTCTTTATTTAACCACAGGCTATACATTGTAAAGTGCATCGTTAACCACAATATTCATAACAACATAGCTAATTGATTATTAAGGGTAAAAAGCTGTTTCCCACAGTTTCCTTTTAAGCTAATAGTAATAATAGAAAAATATTCTTTTATGAAATTTATTATTAATAGAGAAGAAATCCTGACTCCTTTGCAGCAAATAGTCAGCGTGATAGAAAAAAGGCAGACCATGCCTATTCTTTCCAATGTATTGATCGTTATTGAGGAAGATCAGCTGATTTTAACGGGTACCGATCTGGAAATTCAGATCATTGCTAAAATCAATATCGCAACGGCCACTCCAGGAACGATTACCGTACCGGCCAGAAAATTTTTAGATATTTGTAGGCTGCTACCTAGCGGAGCCGAAATCAAATTCGAATTGCAGGGCGATAAGGTGAAAATAGCCTCAAGTCGCAGTCGTTTTTCTTTGAGTTGTTTACCCGCCGATAATTATCCTGAATTTGCCGAATCCGAGTTAGAGAATCACTTATTCATCACTGCCGGAAAATTTAAAAAAGCACTGGATAAGACGGTTTTCTGCATGGCTAATCAGGATGTTCGTTATTATCTGAACGGCTTGTTGTTTAATGTATCCAACAGTAAATTTAAACTGGTTGCCTCTGATGGACATCGTTTGTCTATTTATGAAGATAATCTGGATCAGGCTACCGGTTTTGAAGCCAGAATTATTCTTCCCAGAAAAGGTGTGCTTGAACTAAGTCGATTGCTCGACGATCCTGAAGCCGAACTGAAAGTTGAGTTTTCCAGCAACAATATTCGGGTTTTCATCAAGAACCTGATTTTCTCGGCAAAATTGGTCGATTCTAAATATCCTGATTTTAGTAAAGTTTTCCAACAGGAATTCTTTAATCAGATTCACATTCAAAAACAAATACTGAAAGAAGCACTGACCCGTGTCGCTATCTTGTCGAATGAAAAATTCAAGGGGGTGACTTTTGACATCACCCCCGACAGCCTGAAAATCAGCACGCATAATCCAGAGCATGATGAAGCCGAAGAAGAGCTGGTGATCGAATACACCGGGGAACCGCTAACGATTGCTTTTAATGCCCAGTATTTATTGGATGCTGTTTCCAACCTGGATTCCGAATTAGCGGTTTTGACCATCGCGAGTAATGCCAGCAGTTGTTTTATCGATGAACCGGGTGATTGTGGGTATAAATTTATTGTTATGCCCATGAGACTGTAGCATTGCAGTAATGAGTTTGTTGAAGCTGGATATCTACTCAGTCAGAAATATCCAAAAAGAATCAATAATCCCCTCTCCAACAATCAATCTGATTGTTGGAGAAAATGCCAGTGGCAAAAGCGCTCTACTCGAAGCTATTTTTATTTTAGGACGAGCTAAATCTTATCGTTGTTCAGCTATCAAGTCTGTTATCAATTTCACCAAAGATCGGTTAGTCGTTTCTGCGCAAACTTTGCAGGAAAATGGCAGTCAATTACAGTTAGGTATCCAGCTCGATGGTAAAAATATTGAAATCCATATCAATCAGCAAGCGAAACAAAAGCGTTCGGACTTAGCCTATGCATTGCCGTTGCAACTTATTCATCCTAAAAGTTACGAATTACTTGATGCCGGTTCCCAAATAAGAAGAGAGTTTTTAGATTGGGGCGTTTTCAATAATGACTCAAACTTTTTACCTGCCTGGCGTAAGTTTAAAAAAGCCTTATCTCAACGCAATGCACTGTTAAAAACAAAGCGGCTTGAACAAATCAATGTTTGGGATAAAGAACTCGTTTATTACGGTACAATAGTGGACAGTTTCCGTCAGCAATATTTAGAAAAATTCAAACCTGTTTTTATCGAAATCATCGGCAGATTTCTCACTCTTGATGGCATCGATTTGAAGCTCGTGTCCGGTTGGGATACTGCGAAGGAATTTAATCGGGTTTTAATTGATGATCGGGATAAAGACCTGCGTTATGGCTTTACCCATAGTGGGCCTCATCGTGGAGATTTTCAATTATTGGTTAATAACCGTTTGGCAAAGGATTTTGTTTCACGCGGACAATTAAAATTATTAGTCATGAGTTTGAAATTGGCACAGGTTCAATTGCTTGCCAATGAACAGAGCCAAACAGGCTGTATTTTGATTGATGATTTCGCAGCGGAACTTGATCTGATTAACCGGGCTAAGTTATTAAACTATTTGTCAGAAATGGCTTGTCAGGTATTTATTACCGCAACCGAAAAAATAGATTTTGGCGATTTAAGTCAACTTAACAATTACAAAATGTTCCACGTGGAACATGGCACCATAAAATCCGTGTAATGTTCCACGTGGAACATTCGCAACCATTAGGAAAAAAACAATCATGAGTAACTCCAGTGATCAAGTTGTCGAAACGTCAAGCCAAACAGTCGAAATAAAAACGGCCATGCCTGAATACGACAGCACCAATATTCAAGTGCTAAAAGGCTTAGATGCAGTCAGAAAACGACCGGGCATGTATATCGGTGATACGGACGACGGCTCCGGTTTGCATCACATGGTTTTTGAAGTTGTCGATAATTCGATTGACGAGGCTCTGGCGGGCTATTGCAAAGAAGTCAGGGTGATTATTCACAGCAATGGCTCGGTCTCTGTTTCTGATGATGGCCGGGGCATTCCTGTCGATATTCATAAAGAAGAGGGTGTGTCGGCGGCGGAAGTTATTATGACGGTACTGCATGCCGGCGGTAAATTTGATGATAATGCCTATAAGGTAAGCGGCGGTCTGCACGGTGTGGGTGTGTCGGTGGTCAATGCCTTATCCGAAGAGTTGAATCTTGAGGTGCGCAAAAATGGTCAACTTTACAAGCAGCAATACCGAATGGGCAACCCGGTTGCGCCATTGGCCGCAGCAGGGCCTGCCGAAGGTTCAGGTACCCTGATAAATTTTAAGCCCAGTACCGAAACATTTACCGATGTCGAGTTTCACTATGACATCCTGGCAAAAAGGCTTAGAGAATTATCCTTCCTGAATTCCGGTGTACGCATCAGCCTGGAAGATGAGCGGTCTGATAGACAAGACGTATTCGAATTTGAAGGCGGTATAGGCGCTTTTGTTGTGCATCTTAATAAAAACAAAACGCCGCTATTCCCGGAGGTATTTCACTTTACAGCTGAAAAGGACGGTGTTGTTGTCGAAGTGGCTATGCAGTGGAATGATTCTTACCAGGAGAATGTGTTTTGCTACACCAACAATATTCCCCAGCGTGATGGCGGCAGCCATTTGGCCGGTTTCAGGGGCGCTTTGACCCGGACCATCAATCAATACATCGAGTCCAGCGGTTTGGCTAAAAAAGAAAAAGTACAGACTACCGGCGATGATGCCCGGGAAGGTTTGACCGCGGTGCTTTCGGTTAAGGTGCCTGATCCCAAATTTTCCTCGCAAACAAAAGACAAACTGGTTTCTTCGGAAATTAAGCCGATAGTCGAATCGACGATGAATGAAAAGTTGCAGGAGTTTTTGCTGGAAAAACCGCAAATAGCCAAAGCCATCGTCGGCAAGATTGTCGATGCGGCCCGTGCCAGAGAAGCAGCCCGTAAAGCCCGTGAAATGACGCGTCGTAAAACTACGCTGGATATTGCCGGATTGCCTGGAAAATTGGCGGATTGCCAGGAAAAAGATCCTGCGTTATCTGAACTGTTCCTGGTGGAAGGGGATTCTGCGGGCGGGTCGGCAAAGCAGGGCAGAGACCGTCGCACACAAGCCATACTGCCGTTAAAGGGGAAAATCCTTAACGTAGAGAAAGCCCGCTTCGACAAAATGATTTCATCGGAAGAAGTCGGAACCTTAATTACCGCGTTAGGTTGCGGCATAGGCAAGGATGAATATAATCTGGCCAAGCTGCGGTACCACCGCATTATCATCATGACCGATGCCGATGTCGATGGCTCGCATATCAGAACCTTATTGCTGACGTTTTTTTACCGTCAATTGCCCGAGATCGTCGAAAAAGGTTATATCTATATTGCCCAGCCGCCGTTGTACAAGGTAAAAAAAGGCAAACAAGAGCATTACGTTAAAGACGATGCCCAGTTAAATGAATATCTGATTCAGCTTGCCCTGGATAAAGCCCAGCTTTTTACCGATGCATCGACACCGCCTATTCAAGGGCAGGGCTTGGAAAAACTGGCTAAATTGTTTACCGAAATAGCCGACATCAATAACCGCTTGTCCAGACGTTACGATGATATTTTTCTGGAGCAGTTTGCCTATATCGATGTGATCAGCGACGACCTCAAGCAGGATCAACAAAAGCTTGCTGCCTGGTTTGCCACGATGGAGCAGAAACTGACTGATTGCAACAGCAAGGCGATATACACCATCGAGCTGGACTATAAAGCGGCTAACGATTTTTCTGTCGTCGTTAATAAACGACTGCACGCATTAACTAAAACCTTTGTGTTGCCATCGACCTTTTTTAACGGCAAGGATTATCAAAAAATCGCGCAATATGCAGAAAACACGGCGGGCATGTTCAATGAAGGCTCATTCATGCAAATGGGCGAAAGACAGCAGCCGGTCAGCAACTTTAAACAGGCTTTTGAATGGATGATGAAGGAAATCAAAAAAGGCCAGCATATCCAACGTTACAAAGGTTTGGGTGAAATGAATCCGGAACAGCTGTGGGAAACCACGCTGGATTCAAATAACCGACGCTTGCTACAGGTCAGAATCGAAGATGTGATTGCGGCCGATGAGATTTTTACCACGCTAATGGGCGATGTGGTGGAACCGCGACGGGATTTTATCGTCAAAAATGCCTTGGATGTTACTAATCTGGATGTTTAATTATGCTGAATTTTCCACAAATCGACCCTATTGCCTTTAGCTTAGGCCCGGTAAAGATTCACTGGTACGGACTGATGTACCTGATCGGTTTTGCCGCCGTCTGGTTTATAGGGCAAAAACGGGCCGAACAGCCCTGGTCGCCGATCAAGCCGGAAGCCATAGAAGATCTGGTGACTTACGGTGCACTCGGCGTCATTCTGGGCGGCAGAATCGGCTATATCCTGTTTTATAATTTTTCCGGTTTCCTAAGCGACCCGCTGATCCTGATTAAAATATGGCAAGGCGGTATGTCCTTTCATGGCGGCATGTTGGGTGTGTTTATTGCAATGTGGTTATTTGCCAGAAAGCAGCAATGCAGCATGCTGCAATTGACCGATATTATCGCGCCGCTGGCACCTATAGGTTTGGGCGCCGGTCGTATCGGCAACTTTATCAATTCCGAATTATGGGGCAGACCTACCGATGTACCCTGGGCCATGGTCTTTCCTACCGGCGGCCCGTTAGCCCGTCACCCTTCGCAATTGTACGAAGCCTTTTTAGAGGGCGTGGTGTTGTTTGTCATTCTCTGGGTGTATTCGAGCAAACCCAGACCGGTTATGGCTACGACCGGCATGGCGTTGTTTTTTTACGGATGCTTTCGGTTTTTTGTCGAGTTTTTCAGAGTGCCGGACGCGCAATTAGGTTATTTGGCTTTGGACTGGCTGACCATGGGGCAGATACTGTCAACACCGATGATAATAATCGGCGCTGGATTATTTTATTTTGCCTATAAAAAAACTATTCCAAACCAATAAATCGATAAGGAATATGTATCGGGTAGTAATCGGCTTGCTCGGTGTTAATTTGTTCGCAAGGAAGGCATCCATAGGGAAATATCATGAGCTATAACGAACAAGAAACCCGCTATTACCTGATTGATCCGGTGCTGCGCGAAAAAGGCTATGACGATCATTCCAAACTCAAACTGGAAACACCCGCCCCGGTAGAAGCCATCGGCCACAAAGGCCGTAGACGTGCTGGCGGGGGTCGCACCGATTACCTGCTTTGCGTGCAGGCAGGTGACATGCCCAAGCCGTTACCGGTCGGCGTACTGGAAGCCAAAAAACAATCGGAAGATTCGCTCAAAGGCATGCAACAGGCCAAAGGTTACTCGGAATGCAGCCGCTTTAGTGTTCAGTATGTGTTTGCTACCAACGGCCATTTATACGGCGAATACGATAAAACCAGCGGCTTGCAAACCGGGCCGCATTCACTCAAAGAGCACTTTCCCAGCCATGATGATTTAACCGTCCGTTATGCTAAAGATACGGGGATTGATCTGACCAAACCCGAATCGGCCTTGTTATTCATGGCAGACAGTCCGGCCTATCCCAAATCCCGCTATTATCAGGATGCCGCCATTCGCGCCTGTTTTGAAAAAATTCTACATTGTGAGCAAAATAGGCAGCTCTGTCGTGTGTTGTTATCATTAGCTACCGGGGCCGGTAAAACCGTCATTGCTGCAAACCTGCTGTGGCGCTTGCACGAAGCCCAGCGTTTGCCTAAACCGGCCTTGTTTCTTTGCGACCGGGACGAACTGCGCGAACAGGGTTACAACAAACTCAAAGCAGTCTTCGGCGACAATGCCCGCATCGTCACCCACAGCAAAGGCGACAACAGCGCCAAAAATGCCCGGATTCATATTGCGACTTACCAGACCTTAGGGCTGGATGACGAAGAGAATGACACCATCAGTTTTCTCAGCGAACATTATCCGATAGATGCGTTCAGCGTGATTATCATTGACGAATGCCATCGTTCCGCCTGGGGCCGTTGGTCTGAAGTGTTACTGCGCAATCCCAATGCGGTACATATCGGCCTGACCGCCACGCCTCGACAATTGCGTGAAGCCAAGACGCAAAACAAAGATGACGCCCTGATCACCTCCAACAATCTTAAATATTTCGGTGAGCCGGTTTACGAATACAACCTGATCCAAGCCCAGGAAGACGGCTATCTGGCCGCCTGCGAAATTATCAAACGCAAAGCCTCGATAGACGGCAAAACCTTCACCAGCGACGAGGTACTAAAAGCAAATCCGGTTGATGCCAGAACCGGTAAGCCAGTCGGTGTGGAACAAATCAAAGCTCAATATACCGCCAAGCAGTTTGATAGCCAACTACTGATGCCGAACCGCGTCGCGGCTATGTGTAAAGACTTGTTCGAGCAACTTTGTCAGCATGGCGGCCCTGAGCAAAAAGTGATTATTTTCTGCACCCGCGACATTCATGCCGATAGAGTCGTCATGCAAATGAATAACCTATACAGTCTATGGTGTAAGCAGCAAGGCCGGGCAGCTAAAGAACATTACGCCTTTAAATGCACAGACAATGGTGGCCGCGAACTGATCCAGCCGATGCGCGGTTCTGGCGAACGCGCTTTTATCGCTTGCACCGTTGACTTGTTGGCGACCGGCGTTGATATAGAACGGCTCAATGCGGTGGTGTTTTTCCGTTACCTGGAATCCAGCATCCTGTTTTACCAAATGCTCGGACGCGGCACCCGCATCGACGAAGTCACGCAAAAATACAAATTCTGGCTGTACGATTACACCGGCGTAACCGACTTGTTCGGTACCGATTTCATTACCGCGCACAGTTCAGGCAAAAAGAAAACCGGCGGTGGTGGCGAAGACGGCGCGGATGATGGCGAGGGAGAAGACGGACCGCCGGTGATTCAAATTGGCGGGCAAACCGTCACCGTCAATTCCGAAGGTCGTTTTATCCTGACCCGCCGCGAAGGCCGTGATGTCAAAATACCGATAGATGAATACCGTCGGGAAATGTTGCAACGGGTGGTGCGTGAAGCGGGCAACTTGCAGGATTTCCGGCAACTGTGGATAGAAAACAAAAAACGCCGCGACTTGATCGATTATTTGCTGGGCGAAAACTACTCGCCCGAAGTATTACGGGAACTGGAAGACATGCAGGATTTTGATTATTACGATATGTTTGCCCACCACGGCTACCATGCCCAAGCGTTGAAGCGGCAACAGCACGGTCAGGGTTATCTCGACCGAAATCTACTCTGGTTTGAAGACATGCCGAGCGATGCGGCGATAGTGCTGAAAGGTTTTGGTCACCAGTTCGGTTTGGGCGGCACCGAGGCATTGGAATCGGATTCGCTCTGGCAGGTGCCGGAAATCAGCCGGGCGGGTGGCTTAGCGGCTTTGAAAAAATGGGGGCAACCGGCGGCGGTGATTCTTGAGGCTAAAGGGCGGTTGTTTGGGATATGAATATTATTTTGCGCCTGTTAAATGATTTGTGTGAACGAAATATTATATTTATCAATCCAAAAGCTCAGCCTGATAAGGAATTTTGGTACATTGATATTTCTGCTGTTGATAATACAACTAAAAAAATTACTTCCCCTCAGAGAATTAATGGTGAGTCTGCTTCAGTTAGGGCTCGCCAAGTGGTGCATCACAATGATGTCATTGTTTCAACGACTCGACCCAATCTGAATGCGGTTGCGGTTGTGCCTAGTGAATTAAACGGTGAGATTTGTAGCACAGGATTTTGTGTGCTTCGTTGTGGCCCAGAATTAGACCCAGACTATTTGTTTTCTTTTGTGCAATCAAAGATGTTTGTTGATTCACTGGTCGACTTTGTTCAAGGTGCTTTATATCCCGCCGTTACGGATAAGCAGGTATTTGTTCAGTCTATTCCTTGGGTGCCATTAAATGAACAAGGCCAAATTGCCGCAAAACTCAAAGCCCAATTCGCCGAAGTCGAAACCGCGCGTAAGGCTTTAGATATACAAGAACGCGATATAAAAAAACTTGAAACCCAACTGCTGGAATCAATTTTTGTTAAATTGAAACCTGAAAAATTTGTAAAAATTGGTGATGTAGCAGTAACAACAAGTGGTTCGACACCAAGTCGGGATAAAAAGGACTATTGGACTCCCGGTCAATATGCTTGGATAAAAACTGGAGAGGTGGTTTATGAACCTATTTACGATACTGAAGAATCTATTTCGGAAAAAGCACTAACAGAATGCTCACTCACATTACTACCGCCTAAAACAGTGTTGGTTGCTATGTACGGTCAAGGAAAAACAAGAGGCCAATCGGCTGTTTTGGAAGTTCCGGCTACAACAAATCAAGCTTGCTTTGCGATCCTTCCGAATAAAACATTCCATCCTGAATATTTGCAATATTGGCTTAGACATTCATATTCCAATTTACGGTCGCTATCCGATGGTCGGGGCGGAAATCAGGCTAATTTGAATGGGGCAATGTTGAAAGAATTTACAGTCCCGTTATTAGCGATGGAAAAACAGGTGCGATTGGCAATGACAGTGAAAAATATGTTGGATGAAATAGATAATGTAAAGGCCACTATTCAAACTAACAAAAAGGAAATCGAATTGCTTTCAACACGCTTGCTAGCCCAAGCCTTCGATTCTCTATCGGCACAATAAAATTTGAAAAGGAGCACTGTCATGACTAACAAACGCATTGCCGAACAACATCACGACACTTTCGACCGCATCCGCCAGCAAGATGAAGACGGAAATGAGTATTGGTTGTCAAGACCACTGGCTAAGGTGCTGGATTATTCCGAGTATCGCCATTTCCTGCCGGTTCTGGATCGTGCGAAGGAGGCTTGCCGCAACAGTGGTCAAGCCGTCGAAGACCATTTCGAGGATGTCCTCGAAATGGTCGAAATTGGTTCAGGTGCAAAACGCGAACTCCCAGATGTTCGGCTGTCTCGCTATGCCTGCTATCTGGTCGTGCAAAACGGTGATCCAGCCAAGCCGGTTATCGCCAATGGTCAGACTTATTTTGCAATGCAAACTCGTCGTCAAGAGTTGGCGGATGATGAAAAATTCGCCCAGCTTTCCGAGGATGATCAACGTTTGGCTATCCGCAACGAATTGGCAACACATAACAAGCATTTGGCCGCCGCTGCAAAAGAAGCCGGTGTGGAAACGCCGCTTGAGTATGCCATTTTTCAGGATCATGGTTATAAGGGGCTGTATGGCGGGCTTGGCGCAAAAGCCATACACGCACATAAGGGCTTGAAGAAAAGCTATAAAATTCTTGATCATATGGGTAGCACTGAATTGGCGGCTAACCTGTTCCGCGCCACGCAAACCGAAGAGAAGCTAAAGCGCGATCAAGTGCGGGGGAAGAAGCAAGCTAATCAAACCCATCTTGAGGTGGGTAAAAAAGTAAGGCAAACTATTAAAGAATTGGGCGGCACAATGCCGGAAGCTTTGCCAACACCGGAATCCAGCATTAAACAAATTGAAAGCGCCAAAAAGAAACTCGAAAAAAACAACAAAGAATCATGAAAAATCAGCCAGACACCACGATCAAAACAGCGAAAAAATCCAAAGCCCCTAAAGCTATTGCCTCTACCCAATCACTATCGTCATTTGTTAAGGCTATGTCATCGTTAACTATGGAATTTTTTATTTCTTTTTCATAAAATAAGCCATGTAGGTTTTCAATTGGAGATCATCATGAAAAACGCCGAGTTTTTTCAATTAATTACTGCAATCCGTGAATTAGATCATCACCAGCGCAAACTGCTGAACGCTGCCTTAAATCAACTATCCGACGAACCCAAAGTCCTCGAATTGATTGAGTCCTGCTTTGATGCTA
>NZ_JAWPOH010000066.1:0-16428 GCF_037671525.1 Methylobacter svalbardensis | reverse complement strand
TGAGGTCGTTTTATTCGTATAATCAGTGGCTTATAGGCTAGCATTATACAGTAAAACAAGGCTTCGTTCGACAATAAGTTATTGTTTTTTAATGGGTAAATGAATTATTTGGGGATGCATTGACGTGCATTAAGAGTTGCTAAAAATTTTCGAAATTTTTTCCACTTTCTAAAATTCTTGCTCCTGAAAAACTGGGAAACTTCAGTGACTGTATTCAATGTATGAAAAAGCTCGGGCGTAACGATCCCTGTCCCCGTGGCAGCGGCAAAAAGTATAAACAGTGCTGCTTGAAGTCAGAGCATATCCCGAAGGACAGCGATCGCTCCGAAGCGGTTCCCAAGGCGATACGGTGGCTCTTCACGAAATATGGCCAACTAGCGCGTGAAGCGCTCCATGAAGGTTTTTTCGGCGGACTCGACGACGATGACTATGCAATGCTCGAGGATTTACCCGGCGATTCCTATGAAGGCATTATGATCAATGCCATGGAATGGTTCCTGGCGGATGGCGTTATGACCCTCAAGGGACAGGATCATCGAGTTGCGGACTTGCTACTCGGCCGGGGTGGTCCACTCT
Organism: Methylobacter svalbardensis; assembly: GCF_037671525.1. Taxonomy (NCBI): domain Bacteria; kingdom Pseudomonadati; phylum Pseudomonadota; class Gammaproteobacteria; order Methylococcales; family Methylococcaceae; genus Methylobacter; species Methylobacter svalbardensis. The sequence goes on along the minus strand of NZ_JAWPOH010000066.1, from coordinate 15,852 downwards.
TCTCCGCCGAACAGCGGCAATGGCTAGAACTGCTGACAGCCATGCCGCTCAGGCTCTACGAAATTATCACTGTGATACCGGGCGAATCCATGACAGTAAGAGATGTACTGCTGCCTGAACGCCCGCCTGTTGTCATCAGGGAAAAATCCGGATCACGGCAAGCGAACCCCTACGACCTCATGGCAGCACGCATCCTGCCGGTTGGAAATCATTTCGAACTGTCCGGAGCTGTGTACGCTTTCCCCCGCAACCGAAGCTGGGACTTGTTAGAAGAACTCCGGGATGAACTGGAAGGTGTCGAGCCTGATTCATCTCTCGCCAAGGAAGTCACCAGTGTCATTATCCCGTATTACTGGCTCGAGTTATTTTTAGAATTCTTTGAAATGCCACAATTGATTGATCATGTGACGGGCGAACCGCTGTTGTTCATGACCGATCATTACCAGGTTCGGGACTGGGACGCTCTGGATCAGGCCCTGTCCGGTGAAGCGGATATTGAAGGTAGTCGCGCGGAGGGGTGAGGACGTATTTTTAAAGGGACGGATGGTCTGATACGCCGGAGCATCGGCATTGATGCGGGCAAACGTCCGAATCGAATCAAAGTATCTTATCGCACTCAAAAGTATGCGGACGAAGGCCGACCTTGGTTCGAAGCAGTCGCAGGCAAAGTCGTCGCCTTTGTCAGCCGGGAAATTTCCGATCCGAAAGGGATGCTCGCTAATTTGCAGCCCAATGAGACCAAGGAAACATCGGCTCCGGAAACACTGCCGCCAGAGATGCTGACCGAGATCATTGAGAAGAGCATTCGGCAGCTTTATGCGGACTGGGCTGACAAGCCATTACCGATACTGGGCGATAGAACGCCGCGTGAGGCGATTGAAACGCAGAAGGATTGGAACAGGTAAAATTCTTGCTGCATACCTACGAAAATGGCGAAGCTCAGCAGGCCAAAGCTCAACACCGCGCACCGGTTTCCTATGAATTTCTCTGGCAGTCGGTAGGGATGACACCGTAGGTAAACCATCTCCAATAATGGATATCTATAAGCGTTTGCTAATTTTTACCTTTTCGAGAATATGCGGAGCTCAGCACATTCGAGGGGATGGGCAATAATAGCCAATTTATCGCTATTCCAAAACAACTCAACCCAAAAAGGGTAATGGGTTAAATCTGTAGTTTGTTGTATTATTAGCCGCATGACATGCTATCAAGAAATCGTCTGCCCCGAGTGTGGCAGCAACCAAATTACAAAGTCCGGCCGTACTGAGCAAGGAACACAACGTTACCGATGCCATATTGAGGGTTGTTCAATCAAGACATTCCTTCTTGATTATCGCTATAAAGCCTATGTGCCTGGTGTCAAACGCCAAGTGGTAGAGATGGCGATCAATGGCAGCGGTATTCGTGATACTGGGCGGGTGTTGGGGATTAACAAAAACACCGTCATCAGCACGCTAAAAAAAGCAAACCATACTTACACAGGTAAACCCTATTGTTAATACACTGGCTGCGTCACATGGCATGGAAGTTAGGTTGGAAGCCTTCTGTGAAGCCGAAATAGACGAACAGTGGTCTTATGTGGGCAAGAAATCGGAGCAGCGTTGGCTGTGGTACGCAATTGATCATGTGACCAGCACAATACTGGCGTATGTCTTTGGTAGACGTAAAGATGAGGTCTTCAAGCAACTGAAGTCATTGCTTCAACCGTTCAACATTACCCGTTATTACACCGATGATTGGGGTGCCTACGAGCGCCATTTAGACACTGCCAAACATCAGATTGGCAAGCGGAACACTCAGAAAATTGAACGCAAAAACTTGAATCTACGAACTTGGATCAAGCGTTTGACAAGGAAAACCATCTGCTTTTCCAAGTCGGCTTTGATGCATGATACGGTCATTGGACTGCTTATCAATAAGGTAGAGTTTGGCGTCGATATTCATGCCAAGTTACAGGTTTGACCCACTACCATCAAAGGCTATATCTAACTTAAGCTTAGCGACATCGACACCAATCATCTTGAATTTGATAGCATTATTTACCATGAGTAATCACCTTGAGTTTACATTCTCATTCTTGTATATACGGAATCACCGAGGTGTTCCAGACAACTGTTCGAGATAATCATAAAGTGTGGTGAGGCGACCCTCGCTCCTAGACGGTTTTATTATGAACCAAGGCTGTATCGGTCTACCTCACCTTTTTTATCAGAACTCCTATTCTAATAAAAACTGGTTTAGTTGCTTCTTTTGAATCATACAAGGCTGTTCGGGAACTAACACGTCTGTCAGCGACTATCAATATGGGGGCCGGGGGCAGGGCAATCGCACTATGTTGTTCCCGTCAGCAACTGCTGACGATACTGATAATTAGCCATCGCCTTGTTGCGATGCCGTCGAACACTACGCTTGCGTGAGTTTGTATATGTTCGGAGTAGACGCCCGGCAAGTCGTGTCTGCATCCAGGTTCGTCAGCGGCTGAGATATTAGGAAGTGTCATGATGAGTCTCCATAGATTTAAGTTTGAGAAATTGTTGTACGATTAGTCGCCACGCATCTGTACGCCAACGGACATAACGGTGAAAAGTCGCCAAAGTCACTCCTCTTGAATGGGCTGATGAAGGGGATGCCGTGGGACCATGTGGTCGTCAGTAATTTTAAAGCTATCTGGCCCGCCACCTATCATGAGGTATCAGGCCGCTATGCTCAGGAATATAGGGATAATTTTTCCTATCTGTTGAATCGACGCTTTTGGGGAAATCAAGCTCCTCACCACCCCGCTGAAAATATGCATCGGTCATCCGCCATTTTTCTATAACCTGTGGTAACTTCATGCCATGTAAATTATTAATGACAAACAATTTGGGAGCTATTAGCTATTTGCAATGTGCTCAGCCGTACAGACCGATTTTAGTCATGCGTGTATATTAAAAACACAGGCAAGGGATTTAATGGGGGGCATACAGTGGAGTCATTCTTTAAGAATAAAGCGATTAACGCGTTAAAGTCCGAAAAATAGGTAATACTCTCAAACCTTGCCTGAGTTAACCGACTAAGAATTATCAATCAAACTCGCTCAGACTTTCAGACTGAGCCAGCCGGAGAAAAATTATGATTAATACCGACCAAATAAAGCCTGATATGCCTGTTGTCTGCTCGCAAGACGGCCAGTTTGCCACTGTAGACCATATGGAGGGCTCGAATACCATCAAGCTGAAGAAAGATAAGACCGGTCAGCACCATTACATTCCGGTAAGTTGGGTAACCTCAACCGAGGGCGGCAAAGTTAAAGTAGATCGTCCAGGAGACCAGGCGATGGAGGAGTGGTCGACAAGTCCGCCAATTTAATAGGCGAATGACTTCATGCGATAATAGAGGCAAGGGAGATAGTGGCTTTTCGCTTTTGATGAGAAGTTGAGTTCTATAAACGACAAGCACAACAACTTTGGCAATGCTTACTGTATACGGTAGAGAGTCTGTGGCTTTTGTTACGGATGGAAGGGATACATATAAAGCACACTAAAGTTCTATGAGTGTGTTGCGAAAGCTTTGTGGTTAAATTTGTTATATAAAGCATAATTCTTTTATTTTAAATTATTATTTAGCATATGAATCACGATAATTGGACATTAAAAATGAAGCCCATCAGTAAAACCTTTTTCAAAGGGCTAATCGCTATTATCCCCTTTACCCTCACCCTTTATTTGCTCTTTTGGTTTGCCGACATTGCAGAATTGGTGTTGGGAAATATCTTCAAGTTTTTCTTCCCCGATAGCTGGTACATAAAAGGCTTGGGTTTTATGTTAGGACTGCCTGTAATATATTTTTTCGGAGGCTTTCTGGAGTCTCGAACTTTCCGCAGTCTGTTCGATAATTTTGAAGAACTCGTACTCCAGATTCCCGTTATTAAAAGCGTGTATACAGCAATACGCGATTTTAGTTCTCTTTTTTCCAGCGAAAACAGAGGGAAATTTAAACAGGTAGTTCTGGTAAATGTTCCCCCCGGCAATGGTCAACAAATAGGTTTTATTACCGTTTCGGATTTTGAAGAAGTTTTACATACTTTTATTGCCGATGACCAGATTGCCGTATATTTGCCATTCAGTTATGCGATAGGTGGCAACACAGTCATTATGTCACGGGAAAATGTAACAGAAATAGATATGTCTGTTGAGGATGCTCTGCGTTTTATCGCAACAGCGGGCGTTGTTGGCAATGTTAATGATGACAAAAGTAATCGTTGAAGCGTTTGAATTTCACTAAAATGAAAAAATACGCCGAGGTCAAATCCGGCCTTTGCATAAAGCTTTAATAGTTTCCGGGGATTCCAAATGGGTACTTCAATACACACTATGCAGACGTTATTTTGTCAATTAGGTATGGCAGGCGACAAGGATCAGATTAATACTTTTATTGAAAAACACAGACCATTACCCCGTTTTGTTGCCTTATCTGAGGCAGCTTTCTGGAACGGAGCACAAGCTGCGTTTCTGGCTGAAGCGGTAGCAGAGGATTCGGATTGGTGCGAGCTCGTGGATGAATTGGATTGTTTGTTGAGAGAAAATTAAGCGGGTAAGTATTATTCAAGTTAAAAATTTCGATGAGTTTAGATTATATCCTTGATAACACTTTCCTGTTTCTTTGAACTCGTAGTAAAGCAATTTTTATTCCAATCTAGCTTGGTCAAAATCATCCATGCCATCTCCCAACCTGACGATCGCTATTCTCTATGCCTTTGCGGCTAATTTAGGTATCGCGGCAGCGAAAACCGGTGCAGCTTTCTGGACCGGTTCAGGCTCTCTATTAGCCGAAGCGATTCACTCGTTTGCCGATTGTGGCAATCAGGTCTTACTGTTTATCGGGATGAAACGCTCTGAAAAAGAAGCGACCCGCAAGCATCCCATGGGTTTCGGGCGAGAATCTTATATCTGGTCCATGATGGTGGCTTTCATATTATTTTCCGTGGGTGGCGTAATTTCCATTTATGAAGGCTGGCAGCGATATTCTCACCCCCACACCGTGGAAAATGAGGGTATTGCAGTGCTCGTCTTGCTGATTGCGTTGGGCTTGGAATATTTTTCCTTAAAAGGGGCGCTGGCGGCAATACAACAGGAGAAAGGCACGCGCTCGCTATGGCAATGGTTTAAAGAGACTCAGTCCAGCGAACTGATGGTGGTTACCGGTGAAGACGTGGCAGCCTTGGCAGGACTCGGGATTGCGCTGGTAATGCTGGGTCTGACCATGATTACCGGCAATACCGCCTATGATGCGGCAGGTTCGATTTTAATCGGAATTTTATTGATTACCGTTGCCGTCGTGGTGGGTACACAAGTCCATTCATTGCTGCTCGGTGAGGCGGCTGAAGATATCAGTGATAACGTACAGCACTATCTGGAGAGCCAGCCCTGTGTGTTACAGGTGCTGAATGTGTGGGCGATCAATCACGGCAATAATGTCATGGTTACCATTAAAGCCGAGCTCCAACCCGATATGACAGTTATGAATGCAGTTGATGAAATCAATGCTATGGAACGGCAAATCAAGCAAACGCATACGCGGGTTAAATGGATATTCTTTGAGATTGATAACGCTGATTAAGTTATTTTCGTTTACTTGCCTGGCTTTCTTGTCCCATTAGGTCCCAACAAGTAATGAATAAAGCGGCAATGATGGGGCCTAGTACAAATCCTGTTAAGGAAAACCAGGTTAATCCACCCAGAGTGGATACCAATACCAGATAATCTGACATTTTACTGTCTTTACCTATCAGCCGTGGCCTCAGAAAATTATCAATCATACCAATGACTAAAATACCGATTGCCAAAACGATAGCTGCTTTTAAAGTTTGTCCTTGTAAAAATAGTATTATCGCAGCGGGACCCCAAATTAGCGTGCTGCCTATCGGTAATAAAGATAAAACTATCATTAACATACCCCATAAAAAAGCGGCGGGAATGCCTACAAACCAAAATAAAAATCCCCCGATACTGCCTTGAATAACAGCGACGATCAAACCGCCTTTAACAGTCGCTCTGGCTACGCTGGTGAAACGCTCAAATAATTCTGTTTCGATCCCGTCACCTATTGGAATCAGAGAGATGAGTTTCCTTATCAATTGCTGGCCATCCCGAAATAGAAAAAACAGGATATAGAAAGTCAAGGCAAATTGAACGATAAGATTTAACAGGTTCTGGGTCAATGCGGGGACTTGCTGGGCTATATATTTTACGGCTTCTGCAAAGGCATTCCCTACTGAAGCGCTTATCTGGTCAACGGTTAATGCCTGCATATGTGAAAGCTTATTGAACTTAGGCAAAAGAAGCTTGAGAGTCTTTTGAAAATAGACTTGGGGATTTATTTCCCCACTTGCAATTTTTATATAATAGTTGGTACTTTCCTCCGTTATCATCAAGGTTATGGTCAACAAAGGGATCACAAAAACCAGGATAATCATCATCATGGTCAAAAACAAGGCTAGTATTTCCGAATTTTTAAAATATTGCTTAAATCGCTGATAAACAGGATCAAAAACTACTGCCAGAATGATGGCCCAAAAACAGGCTAATAAAAAATCCTTAATCAATAAGAAAAAAGACACTGTCACTAACAAAACAAAGGTCAGAAAAAGAATATAAGGGGTATTTTTTTGCATGGAAAACAGGTTTAAGGAAATGAATCGATTTGGCATCCTATCATAGCGATGATGAGTTTCCGAAACTGGTGGAATCCAGAGTGAATGCTATAAATCCGCCTTTATCAACTCAGGCGTAATAATGATATTACGCCTGGAATTAAAAGGGGTTTGACGCCCAAGAGCAATGGCATCCTTATCAAGCGAGTGTTCTGATGTTCGCTTCCCGCTCCCACTGACGTGTCTTGGCTGCGGCAATAAAGCGATCCAGGGTATCGATGGCAATCACACCGGCGTCTCGCTCGAAAGCCGCTATTTTCAGTAAGGCTTCGCCGCCTTTATCAACACCGATCGCTTTCAGATGACCGAAGGCGTCGCGTACGAAATCGATGGCGGCGGCTTCCTTGCCCAATAACGCGGCGGCTTGGTCGGAGAGGATGATGGCAATCGCGTCGAACATCACCGACGGCGTGCCGGCCAACTGGCCATCGATTTTCAAAAGTGAGCCGTCGGCGAGTTTCGCTTCGCCGATTTTCGCTGCAATAATCTTCACTTTTGCGCCTGCAACAGTGACTGCCTGCTTGACAGCGTCGATGCTTGCCGCGTCCGATCCGTCCGCAATCAATACCCCGATAGCGCGACCTTTGAGCGTATCCTTCATCTTGCCAATAAGTTGCAGCGCCGGTGATAGGTCTAACTCCTGTATCGCAATAGCTGCAACGGGTGCTTGTGGCAGCTCGCTCATACCGAGACCGGAGGCAACCCGTTGTGCGAGGTCCTCTTCGATATGGCGCAAGTGACCGACCATGGCTTCTCGGATGTGCGGATGATCGACCTTCGAGAGCTCAAATACCAAAGCGGAGGCAAGATGCGCCTGTTCGAAGGAGTTTTGGCTGCGATAAAACTGCCGAGCCTGACTGTAATGATCGGCAAAGCTCTCCGCCCGAATCCGGCCCTTTGCGCCAGTCTCGTCCACCGTCGCACTGCGAAAGCCGGTCTCCGGTTGTTCGCGTGGGGAGTCCGCTGCCAGGGTATTCGGTTCATAGGATACGCGTCCGGCCGGTTGCGCCATTTGCATATGACCGTCGCGCTGGTGATTGGCGAACGGGCACTGCGGAGCATTGACGGGTATCTGGTGAAAATTCGCCGAGCCCAAACGGGATAACTGCGTGTCCTGATATGAGAACAGGCGCCCCTGCAATAACGGATCGTTCGAGAAATCGATGCCGGGTATGACATGGGACGGGCAGAACGCCACCTGTTCAGTCTCCGCAAAAAAATTGTCCGGCCAGCGGTTGAGCACCATGCGCCCGATAACTTGCAACGGCACCCATTCTTCCGGTATCAATTTGGTTGGATCGAGATGATCGATCGGGAAGGTGTCTGCTTCTTCTTGCGAGAACAGCTGCACCGCCAATTCCCATTCCGGAAAATCGCCGGCGCTGATCGCTTCGAACAGGTCGCGGCGATGAAAGTCGGAATCGGCGCCGGCAATCTTGACCGCTTCGTCCCAGAGGGTCGATTGCAAACCGAGTTTCGGCCGCCAATGGAATTTCACGAAGGTCGATTCGCCTGCGGCATTGACCAGACGAAAGCTATGAATACCGAAGCCTTCGATCATCCGTAGCGAACGCGGCAAGGTGCGGTCGGACATGATCCACATCACCATATGCATTGCTTCCGGGGTCAGTGAAATATAGTCCCAGAAGGTATCATGCGCCGACGCCGCCTGAGGAAAGCCACGATCCGGTTCCATTTTGACGGCATGAATGAGGTCGGGAAATTTGATGGCATCCTGAATGAAGAAGACCGGGATATTATTGCCGACCAAATCCCAATTGCCCTCTTTCGTGTAAAACTTGACGGCGAAGCCTCGAACATCGCGTGGAGTATCGGCCGAACCGGACCCGCCTGCCACGGTTGAGATACGTGTGAACAGAGGCGTTTGTTCACCCACTTCGGTCAGCACTTTGGCGGTTGTGTATTTTTTCAGGGATTCGGTCAGTTCGAAAAAGCCGTGTGCGCCCGTGCCGCGGGCATGGACGATGCGTTCCGGAATCCGCTCGTGGTCGAAATGAGTGATTTTTTCACGCAGGATGAAATCTTCCAGCAGCGTCGGACCGCTCGGATGGGCTCTCAGGGAGTTCTGATTGTCGGAAATCGGCAAACCCTGATTGGTTGTCAACGCTGGCTGATCGCCATTGGCCGTCTGGTGCCACTCTCCGCCGCTGCCGACTAAAACGGCTACTTCTTCAGGTCCGGACTTTGCCGGTTTGCCCTTGACGGGTTGATCCCCTGTATTTGCTTTGGTCATCATGAATCTCCAATTGATTTTGCGCGACGGCAACTTGCCGCCGCGACGCTGTGGGTAATGAACGCGTCGCTTTACTGGAAAAGCGCTCGCAAGTTAGGGGTCCGGTAGTCGGCGGCGATTGTAGCTGCTAGTCTGTCGGCATAGGGCCTGTTGAAATTGCATTACAAAGTTGTCACGGTTAAATCCATTAGTAGTCCAGGACTTTGCGTGCATCTTAGGTGTAATAAAGCATCTTTTAGTGGCTTGCCATAGCGCGACAGCTTGCCGCGCAATCCCGGCAAGCTTTTTCGCAATCAGTCATTCCCAAGGTGGCACAGCTTTGGGCGCAGGCTTCACACACCTCAGCGCAAAGGCCGCAGTATTGTGCGGTAAATTCCGAACCGGACAGTTGCAGGTCTGCCGAAGTCTGGCAAATCTGAGCGCAGTTGATCATCAGCCGGAAATGGCTCGGTTCTACGTGCTTACCGCCGGTTTCAAGACAATGATTCATGGCGGTCTGCAAGCAAGTCTGATAGCACTTCGTGCAGGCGTCAATGCAGGATTGCATAGTATTAGCGTTCATTATTTTGCTCCTGGTTAAAATTAAAAATAGTGGTTAATTTATATTTTCTACCCTTTTATTCCATTACGGAACGGTTTCAGCTTCCCAGTTTTGATGACTTGCGTCTGTGCGTTGTCGCACAGTAAAGTTCCCTGTATCCGGGATAAAAAAAGAAGACAACCTGTTTAACTTTAAAAAATAGATGCCACCCTATTCCTCTATGGCGGGGGTCACCCGCCATATGCTGTTGCCAACGTCATCGGCGACAAGCAGTGCGCCAGCTAGATCAACGGCCACACCAACCGGACGACCCAGCGCATCACCCTGCGCACTGACAAAGCCGGTGAGTATATCCTCAGGTGTCACAGTAGGATATCCGTCGGCGAACGGCACAAAAATCACTTTGTAACCACTCCGGGGTTGACGGTTCCAGGAGCCGTGCTGACCGATAAACGCCCCTCCCATAAAGCGCTTCGGCAATAAATTGCCCGTATAGAAGACTAGCCCGAGCGAAGCTGTATGGGCGCCAAGCGCATAATCCGGCGCAATCGCTTTAGCTATCAAGTCAGGCCGTGGCGGCTTCACTCTCGTATCGGCATGCTGGCCGTAATAGCTGTAAGGCCATCCGTAGAAAGCGCCGTCTTTTATCGAGGTCATATAGTCGGGCACCAAGTCACTGCCGATCTCATCGCGTTCGTTGACGGTAGTCCAGAGTGCACCGCGCTGCGGTTGCCAGGCAAGGCCATTGGGGTTGCGCAAACCCGAGGCGAAGATGCGCAAACGGCCTGTTGCTGGATCAACTTCCCAGATGGCGGCGCGGTTGACCTCGTTTTCCACACCGTTTTCGCCGACATTGCTATTGGAGCCGACCGTGACATACAGACGCGAACCATCGCGGCTGGCGATTACATTTTTGGTCCAGTGATGGTTGATCGGGCCTGCAGGCAAATCAAGCACTTTTACACCGGGCTCATTGATCTGAGTTTCGCCGGTATGATAAGGAAAGCGCACAAGTTCATCGGTATTGGCAATATAAAAATTGTTGCCAACGAGCGCCATGCCAAAGGGGGAACTCAACCCTTTCAGGAAGACTGTTCGCGTTTCTGCGATGCCGTCGCCATTTGCATCGCGCAACAGCGTGATGCGATTAGCGCTCGGTACGCCCGCCCCCGCGCGTTTCATGACCCGCTTCATCAACCAGCCCTTAAGGCCTTTGCTATTTTCGGGCTGGGGTGGGGCATTGGTTTCGGCAACCAGTACATCGCCGTTGGGGAGCACATAGAGCCAGCGCGGGTGGTCGAGGCCGGTCGCAAAGGCGTTCACTGCAAGGCCAGCGACAGCCTTTGGCGTTATGCCTTCAGGCCAGCCTTTGGCCGGGGCTATATTGACGGTGGGGAATAGCGTGGGGTTAGGCGGCGGTAGCGTCGGATGGGGACCGACGCCCGCCTGTTCCGGCAATGTCGCCACATCGCCACAGGCGTCAATATTCAGTATTAACAGGCAGACGAGCAGGCGAAAAATGAAAGAGTGGTGCATTCGGCATCTCCAGTTGGAAGGTAAAGAGCGATTATTGAAGGCACAAATGTCACCTGAATGCATTACTTCCGAACGGGTTACGTCCATGGTGATCTATTTTTCTGCATGGATTTCTTCTTTTCGAGAGAGCCCTATATATTTTGTGTAAATGGGTTATCGGTTACCATGGATTCATGTGCTCTTTGAACTGTAATGTTAAATCTAACCCATACCTCAGACGCTGTCGGTACGTTATCGCACACACTATCATTGCCGGTAATATTCCTCAGCCCCGCCGACATCAGCAAGGTTGCCATAAATCCAATCTGTATAGACACGTTGTTATCGCAATCAGTCGGCATTCTTGAGCCGTTTTTGCATACGCGGCAGATGAAAGTTGAGGTCGGCGATATGTCGCCAATAAAGCCGCACCGTCATCAGGCAGTCGTGTCGACTTAATCCGTATCTATATCCTTGCCGCACCTGAGTGGTGTGAAATAGGTTGAGCATTTAGGAAAATCCTGAATCTATGTGCGTTTCCGCACTGAACGCGTTCAGTCTAGGATGTAGTGTTATTGTTAAGCGATGGGATACATCATTCCAGGCTGTGGTCACGACTATCCGGTCATGGCTAAATAATTATCAGGAGACACTCATGAACAAAGATCAAGTAAAAGGCCGCGTCGAAGAAGCCAAAGGCAAAGTTAAGGAAGTCACCGGCAAGGTATTGGACGACAAAGGTATGGAAGTAGAAGGAAATGTCCAAAAAAACGTCGGCAAGGGTCGGGCGGGCTTTGGCGATCTCAAGGAAGATATTAAAAAAGACAAATAAAATAGGTACTGCTGGGCTATGCAGCCGAGTCCAGACAGACTGGGCGGCTGTGCGCCGGCAACGAGATAATCACAAATACTTTTACAGGAAATAAATATGAAATTCACCAAAATGAAACTCACCGATTTAGGAGCAGTTCTTGTTTTGACATTCTGCTCGTTTGGCGTATATGCCGTAGAAAGTAAAGAGCCTACCCCTATGAACAAAGATCAAGTAGAAGGCCGAGTCGATGAAGCCAAAGGTAAAGTCAAGGAAGCCACCGGTGTGATAACAGATGACAAAGATAAGCGGGTAGAAGGAAATGTCCAAAAGAATATGGGCAAGGCCCAGAAGGGTTATGGTGATGCCAAAAAGGCTATTAAGGAAGGCAACTAAAACCAGTAATGCCAAGTTATGCAGGCAAGTCTGGACAAACTTGTCTGCTGCTCAGCCGCAACGAGACACTCTCAAATTTTTTACAGGAAATGAATATGAAGTTCACCAACAGGAAACTCATCGGTTTATTGGCAGGCTCCGTTTTGACGTTAGCCTCTTTTGGCGCTTATGCCGGGGAAAGCCACATGGCGGAGGCGATCAAGCACGCGGAGGCCGCAGCTAAAACCGACGATGGCAAGACTATCGCCGAACATGCGGAGAAAGCCAAGACCCATGCGAAAGCCGCCAATGAACACCTGGATGCAGGCATCACGAGCCTGAATGATGCTATCGATCACGGCAAGATGAAGCATGCGGATTTAGCGAAGAAGTCCGCCGAAGAAGCGGTAACGCATCTGAAAGCCGCGCAATAAACGAACATTGGTTTCGTTACCCCTCAAAGGTTGGCGGGTGCATAGCCCGCCTTTTTTTTGCCTAAAATTGCAGCAGCTTTGGTCAATAAGGATGGGGTCTGTCGCAAATTTTATCAGTTTGCGCGATAATCACCAATTTTAGCAATTGAAAAACTAATGATTAATTTTAAAGGCGCCTATTTTCCAAAAGATGTCATTCTTTACGCTGTTTTTTTCTATGTCCGTTATGGCATATCTTAACGCGATCTAGAAGAAATAATGGAGGAACGTGGCGATAATGTTGATCATGAAACCCTTAACCGTTGGGTTATCGACTATTCGCCGTTAATAGCTGAAGAGGCCAAAAAGCGTAAATGTACCGTTGCTACGTCATGGCGGATGGATGAAACCTACGTTAAAGTCAAAGGACAATGGGTTTACTTGTACCGAGCGGTCGATAAATAAGGTGAAACCGTTGATCTCATGTTGTCTAAACATCGCGACGAAATGGCCGTCACCGCGTTCTTTAAACAGGCGATCAACAACAATGGTTTCCCCCATAAAGTCGTCATGGATAAAAGCGGCGCTAACTATGCGGGCCTTGAGAATATCAATATGTTACTGATGCTGGCAGGATTGATCTGCTTTATTGAAATATACCAAGTTAAGTATTTGAACAATGTGGTCGAGCAGGATCACAGATTAATCAAGAAAATCACCCGTCCTATGAAGGGATTCAAAGTATTTCATTCAGCACGAGCGACTATCGATACCATTGAAATGGCGACATGATTCAAAAAATCAGCTGTCAGAAAGCAATATTCCGGCTTATAAGCAGTTTATGGCGTTAGCTGGATAACTGTGTCCGCAGATAAGTGCGGCTTTGCACTTTATGAATATTTGCGACAGAACCAGAGCGGGCATAAAAACTATTTAAGCGTTCCCAGGAAAATAATCAAAGAATGAAATTCAAACTGAAAACCATAATCCGTATATTTTTATTCATCCTACTAATAGGGTTCTTTGCCTCCGGAAGTCTTCTACTAAGTTTTGCCTATTCCAATAATTTCAGAGTCTGGTTTGTTGAGACTATCGTTAATACCGAAAGACTAAAACTTGATATAAAAGGCAAAACTCTCCTAGAAATCGGCCGGCAACCTGAACTGATGCTTAATAATATTTCAATCAAAAATAATGCTTGGCCGAGGTCGGAAAATGTTGCAAAAATTGATCAATTGTCATTACAAATTTCAATACCGAAACTATTTCATGGAGATATCTTCGTTAATGATTTAAGCATTAGCAAGCCGGAATTATTCTTATTCAAAAATAAGAAAGGTGATACTAACTGGAGTTTTTCTGACCGGAAAGCTGATTCAAGCGTTCTTGAGTTACCGGTTATTTTCGAGAATCTGCATATTATTTCTGGAATATTTCATTATTATGATGAAATCCGTGATATGAATTTTGAAGGGGGTATAGATTCCTTAAAAGGTTCTGGTAGCTGGCAACTGCCGATTACGATTGAGAGCAAGGGGAGTTATCAACACAAAACCCTAAATCTGCTCGCTTCTGCAGGTTCTTATTCAGAATTGCGTTCAGAAAAAAAGCCCTACCCAGTCAAGTTAAATATGGCTTTTGGCCAAACTGAAATAGCCATTCACGGCACAGTGAGCCACCCTCTTCAAGTGGCCGACCCCAAGCTTAACCTTTCAATTAAAGGCCCTAATATTGCTGAATTATTCCCCCTAACTGGCCTTCCCTTACCGCCCAGTTCAGCCTATAAAATAACGGGAAATTTAAGTCGGCAGGAAACCACTTGGCGCTTTGACCATTTTCACGGTGAAATTGGCCATAGTGATTTGCAAGGAACTGTGCAGGTCAACCCAAAACTGGAACCCTTGTATTTCAATATGGATTTGTTTGCAAAAACGCTTGATCTTTCAGATTTAAGTGGGTTTATTGGCGGCGAACCTAACCATCCAGAACAAAGTATTACGGAAGATGATTCTTTGATACCTGATCATCGTTTCGACCTAAAACAAATTCGTGCAGCCAATGGAAAGGCCCGACTTCGTGCCACGAATATTATTAACAAGGAAATCCCCATAACCAACTTTGATGGTCAATTATCACTCAACAACGGTGTTTTGAAATTCGAACCCGTCACGTTCGGGATTGACGATGGCCGAGTGAACCTTTGGATGTCAGCCTATGGATCTAAAAACCCGTCAGATGTTGACATCCAAATCCAAGTGATAGACCTATCTTTGAGCAAGCTTATCAGGAAAGTTAATGATATTCAGAAAACGTTGGGCAAAATTAACGGTAAATTGAAATTAAAAGGGTCTGGTAATACGCTTAAAGATATTCTTTCAAGCTCCAATGGAAAAGCGTATTTAGTGCAATACGATGGTAAGATTAGCGCGTTGATAGTAGAGCTGATAGGTTTAGATATTTTCCACGCTCTTGGCTACTATATTTTGGGAGATACTCAAATTCCTATTCTCTGCGCCGTTGTTGATGTCGATATTAAAGACGGGATTGCCCAGTCAAAAACTTTATTGCTTAATACCAAGGATAGTGTAGTTCATGGAAATGGCTATTTGTCATTTAAAAACGAAACCTTTGAACTTGCTATGACGCCTTATCCTCGTGATTTTAGTCCGCTTACCCTTCGTTCCACCTTAAATTTTTCCGGTACTATCATAAAACCAAAAATTTCAATTAATCCTTTGTCTACTCTCATGCTGCTACCTCCAGTTGATATAGGCGAGATTCAAAACATTGATTGCCAGAAAATAATACGACAGGCAAAGGATTAAATTTGCATGCTCTCTCAGTCCTGTGTACTACAGGTACTGAATGTGTGGGCGATCAATCACGGCAATAATGTCATGGTTAGCATTAAGGCGGAACTCCAACCCGATATGACAGTGCGTATTGCGGTGGATGAAATCAATGCTATGGAACGGCAAATCAAGCAAACGCATGCGCGGGTTAAATGGATATTCTTTGAGATTGATAACGCTGATTAAGTTATTGACGTTTACTTGCCTGGCTTTCTTGCCCCATGTTGTCCCAACAGGTAATGAATAAAGCCGCAATAATGGGGCCTAGTACTCAGTCAGTCTTGTTTTGTCGTATAAAATCCCCATAGAGTAGGTTTTTTACATTATTGGGGAACGATAGATTGGCAAAGAAATATATTGTGCGTTTAACTGAGGATGAGCGCACCTATTTGGAAAGTTT
>NZ_JAWPOH010000065.1:0-17332 GCF_037671525.1 Methylobacter svalbardensis | reverse complement strand
TAGCTACCAAATACTTGCCAAACTACCTGGGCTGGCGACGGGCTTTTGAACAACACTGCCAACTCACGCCGGAAACCCTACTCAATGCTGCTCTGGGGAATTTTCAATATTTAACGATGACATAGCCTACATTATTGACGCACAATCGGTAAAAACAACAGGTCCTGACGGACAACACGGCTTTGACATGAGAAAAAAGTTAAAGGGAGAAATCGCATATTTACTAAGGTACAGCGTATTTTACGCGGAATTTGTCAGGTTTTTAAACAGCTTCTTATCTGCGCCAATCGAAAATCACAACATCCACTCCATCCCGTAGGATACTGACTGGATGACATTGACCAACAGGCTCGGATAAATACCAAACCAAACCAGCAGTATCGTTAAGACGGCGAGTGTTGCTGTGGAAATCCAATCTTGGGCAGGTATAATTGCCGTTGCTTCGACGTTCATCGACATGACAACGATGATTCTCAAGTAGTAATAAAGTCCCAGGCCGCTCCCAACAATAATGGCGGACAACAATCCCCACAATCGGCCATCCGCAGCGCTGGTAAAGATATAGAATTTACCGATGAAACCGGCCGTCAGCGGAATACCCGCCAGCGAAAGCAGCATCAGGGTAAAAACCGCCGCCAGCCATGGCCGCCGCCAAAACAGCCCACGATAAAAAGACATGTCATCCGCTTCCGTTTGCGGCGTTGAAAGCACGGAAACGACTCCGAAAGCGCCGATCGTGGTAATGGAATAAGCCAGCAGATAAAAGGTAACGGACTCCACTACCAAGACTGAAGAAATGCTGCCGCCCGCAATGAAGGCGACCAGCAGATAACCCATGTGAGCGATAGACGAATAGGCCAGCAAACGCTTAACATTATTTTGCAGCAGCGCCAGCAAATTACCGCCTAATATCGATAGACCGGCAATAACGCTGAAGACGTTTAGTAATGGCGTATAAGCGTAACTATCGGTGCTGACGAAATATCTCAGGAGTAAGGCGAAAACCGCGCCTTTTGAAACGGTCGCGATAAAGGCGGTGATCGGCGCGGGCGCGCCTTCATAGACATCCGGCGTCCATAGATGGAACGGTATCAGGGAAAGCTTGAAACCCAGCCCGGCCACGATCAGAATAATTCCGCTTAAAACCATGACGTTCATATCCTGCTGGCTCGCGATATAACGTCCGATGCCGCCGAAGTAAAGTTCACCGCATTGCGCATAGATCAACGCCATGCCCATCAACAGAAAGGCCGAAGACACGCCGGACAAAACCAGATATTTGATCGCCGCTTCCAGAGGCCGTGCCTGATTAAGCGGATAGCCGATCAACACGAACAGCGAGATGCTGAGTATTTCAAGGCCGATAAAAAAGCTCGCAAAATGACTGCTACAGACCAGCACTGAACCGCCCAGCAGCGCAGTCAGCAACAGCAAAGGGAGCTCTTCATGTTCTCCTTCACACTCTTTGAAGTAGTCGTAACAAAATCCCAAGACCGCAAGACCTGCCGACAGCAACAGCGCCATATAAAACAATGCGTAGGCATCCATCCGGATCAATAAAGTGACCTGAACCGGACTTCCCCGCCATATAACGGCCAACGCCATCAGCGACATGATGATTCCGCAAGCGGCAATGCCGAAGGACAAAATAAAATTCCGCCTGACAGCAATGCCGAGCATTACTGCTATTGCAGTTCCAGCAAGAGTGATGATAGGCGCAAGGGCGATAAGCTGGTTAATGTTCATCAGCGCTCCATCACAACAAAATTTTGCATTTCCTGCTTCAGCGCTGGAGCCGAGACATTTAATACCGTCTGGGGACTCAGGCCAAGCCAGGCAGTCATAAGCACCAGCAACCCCAGCGACGCCCATTCGCGGCGACTGACATCGGACAAAGGTGAATGTTGAGACAGCGGACCGTAGAAGGTTTTTTGCATCACAATCAACGCATAAACCGGGGCCAGAATAAGCACCAGGGTTGTCACGGCGGTCAACGACATATTGACGCTGAAAGCCCCCTGCAACACCAGAAATTCGCCAATGAAGTTTCCCAATCCAGGAAGGCCCAGCGAGGCCACCGCAAAGAACAATGCCAACGCCGACAGTCGGGGCAGCGCGAACCAAAGCCCGCCCATATTGCCCATTTCCCGTGTATGCAGGCGTTCTTGCAATGCGCCGGCGATCATAAACAACGCCGAGGCGCTGATGCCATGAGCCAGCATCGTGATGACCGAACCTTGCAAGGCGAGTAAGTTCCAGGAAAATATTCCAAGCAGGATAAAGCCCATGTGACTGACGCTGGTATAGGCAATCAGTCGTTTCAGATCGGACTGCGCGAAAGCCATCATCGCCGCATAAAGTACGCTCACGACTCCCAACGTCATCGCAACCGGGGCAAACTGATGCGCCGCTTCCGGAAACAACGGTATGACAAAGCGCAGCAAGCCGTAAGCGCCGGTCTTAAGCATGACGCCGGCCAGGATCACACTGCCGCCGGTTGGAGCCTGAGTATGGGCGTCCGGTAACCAGGTATGAAAAGGCACCGTCGGCAGCTTGACCGTAAACGCGATAAAAAAGCCCAGCATCAGCCAGAATGCGACATCGGGGTCAAGTGCAGTATTTAGCAATTCGAAATAATCGAAACTATAGGTACCGCCATTGTTATGGTGTATCAGCACCAAAGCTACGATCGCCAGCAGCATCAGCAGACTGCTCACTTGGGTGAAAATGAAAAACTTTATTGCCGCATAGGTCCGGTTTTCATGTCCCCAGATACTGATCAGAAAATACATCGGGATAATCATCAATTCCCAGAAGAAAAAGAACAAGAACAGGTCAACCGCCAGAAAGACACCGACGGTACCAGCCAGACACGACAACAGATTAAAGAAAAAGAACCCCTGCCGATCCCTGATTTCGGTCCAGGAACTGCTGACCGCCATAAACCCGAGTAAGACTGCCAGCACTATCAGAAGCAGACTGAGACCATCCATAGCCAAGTGAAAACCGATGCCGAAACGCGGTATCCACGGAGCGTAAAAGTCGGCAAACCAGACTGATGACATTCCCTCTGCATGTTCAGCCGACGAGTATTGCAATACTATCAACTGAGCCTCAGCAGTAAGACTAATGATCGCCACCCAGCGCGGAACCATAGGGCTCCAACGCTCTGAAAACCAGGCAGCGAATCCGCCCAGCAGCAAAACGCAAATAAGCGCAAGCAGTATCATGACAGCCATCCTATGGCGATAACAACCACGGTGCCGAGCACCATAGATGAGGCGTACCAGCGGATACGCCCAGTTTGAGACGCGCTTATCATAAGATGCCCTCTCCTGCTGAGAAACGCTATCGCAGTGTATACGCCATCCACGACATCGTTTTTATTGAGCTGGGTAAGGGTCTTAAAGGGGCGCACCACTAAGGTGTCATAAAGCGCATCCATACCCCAGCCATTAAAACAGAATATCCGCATTTGGTTTATCCAGCCGAAGCCGACGAGACGCTGAGCAGAAAAAGTGCGGGTAAGATAGAACAGTACCGCTATCAACAAGCCGATAAAAGGCGCCGCAACGGTGATGACCGCAACAAGGTCAAAAGTGTGGTCCTGATTGAATAAAGCAGGAAATACGGAATCCAGCGGGATTTTCAGCATTCCGCCAAATAGCGCCAACGCACCAAGCAAGATCAGCGGTATGCTCATTTGCCAACCGAGCCTGGTTTCAATGACAGGACATTCCCTGCCGAAAAAAACCACGAATACAAGACGGAAGCTGTAGATGCCTGTGATTATTGCGCCCAAACAGCCAGCCGCCCATAAACCGGGAGAGGCTTCAAAGGCCGCCAGCAGAATCTCGTGTTTGCTGTAAAAACCTGAGGTAAAAGGCAGTGCGGACAAAGCGGCGCTGCCGATCATAAAACTCCAGAAAGCCAGAGGCATGGCTTTACGCAATCCGCCCATCTTGAAAATATTATGCTCGTGATGAAAACAGAAAATCACCGCACCTGCGGCGAGGAATAACAGCGCCTTGAAAAAAGCATGGGTCAGCAGGTGAAAAATCGCCGACGACCAAGCCCCGACGCCCAAGGCCATAAACATGTAACCAATCTGGCTGATCGTTGAATAAGCAAGAATACGCTTGATGTCGGTCTGAACGAGCGCGGAGCAACCCGCCATCAATAAGGTGACTGCACCAATCACAGCAACTAGGAATTGCACTGACGGCGCCATCATGAACAAGGCATTAGTCCTGGCAATCAGGTAGACGCCCGCAGTGACCATCGTGGCGGCATGAATCAGGGCACTAACCGGCGTAGGGCCTGCCATCGCATCGGGCAGCCAGGATTGCAGCGGCAATTGCGCGGATTTACCCACCGCTCCACCCAGCAGCAGGGCTGCAGCGGTAACAGGCAACAGGGTGCCTGGATCCCACTGACTCGTAGCCCGGAGCATTAGAAACTGAATATCAAAGGTGTGCAGTTGCGTGAACAGCAAAAACAAACCTACTAATAAAGCCGTATCCCCTATCCGGGTCATCACAAACGCCTTGCGTGCGGCATAGCCGTTGTTCGGGTCTTCATACCAAAAGCCGACCAGCAGATAACTGCCCAGCCCGACACCTTCCCAGCCCAGATAAAGCAGCACCAGATTGTCTGCCAGCACCAGCACCAGCATGGCGGACACAAACAGATTCATATAGGCGAAAAAACGTGCATAGCCGAGGTCGGACGCCATAAATCCGGCAGAATAGACATGGATTAAAAAGCCGACGCCGGTCACAACAAACAGCATCGTGACCGACAACGCATCGAGATAGAAGCCGAAGGGTATCGACAGATCGTCAACTTCCATCCAGTATCCCAATACCAGTCGGTAAGGTTGCATCGTTCCATTCAGGAATTCGGCTCCGATCAGGGCGACCAATAATGCCGAAACAGCCATACATCCTACTCCCACCCAGGCAACCAGCGGCTTGGAAAGTCGCTCACCCGCCAAGACCAGGATTAAAAACCCCAGCAACGGAAACAACGGTATCCAGCCTAACAGTTCAATCACTTGCACCCCCTACCCTTTCATCCCGTTCAGCGAATCCGCATCCAGCGTATGGAAACGGCGGAAAATTTGCAGCACCAATCCCAATCCGACACCCACTTCAGCCGCAGCCAGAGTTAATATCAGCAGGAACATGATTTGCCCGTCCGCCTCTCCCCAGCGTGACCCCGCCACAATAAAGGCCAGCCCCGTAGCGTTGAGCATGACTTCCAGGGACATCAGAATCATGATCAGATTACGCCGAACCAATACCCCGATTAACCCCAGAACAAACAGCACGACAGCCAGCAACAGGCCATGCTCCATCGGAATTCCGTTCATGACTTTCCCTCAACCTTTATTATCGGTTTTCCGAGGTGATAAGCTCCGACCAGTCCGGCCAGCAATAACATCGAGGCCAGTTCCACAGCCAGCAGATAGGGTCCGTACAATGCTATCCCCACCTGCTTGGCATTTACTACATAGCCGGTTTCGGCGCTGCCTCCAAACACAACGATGACCAGCATTTCCACGAACAGAATCAATGCCAGCGCAGACGGCCCGATCCAGATTCCCGGTTGTAGCCAGGCGCGTTCCTGCTCAATGGTTTTTTGTCCTTGATTGAGCATCATGATCACGAAAACAAACAGAACCATAATGGCCCCGGCGTAAATAATCACTTCAAGGACCGCGGCAAAATGCGCGCCCAACAGAAAGAACAGTACGCCAACGGCCAGCAGGAATAAAATCAGGTATAGCAGTCCATGCACCGCATTGAGCCGGGTGATCATCATCACCGTAGCGAAAATGGCAACGGCGGAAGTGATATAAAACAAAGTCAACGCCATCATGTTCTCTCCATCAGGGTAATAAGGTTTTTACATCGACCGGCGGTGATTCGTTTTCAGCCTCGCCCTTGGCCTTGCCTCCAATCGTCATCCCGGCTATCCGGTAAAAGTTGTAATCGTGATATTTTCCGGTCCCATCGATCAATAGATGCTGCTTTTCGTAAACCATGCTCTGCCGGTCGTATTCGCACATTTCAAAATCAGGCGTCAGTTGAATCGCATTGGTCGGGCAGGCTTCCTCGCAAAATCCGCACATAATGCAGCGGGAAAAATTGATGCGGAAGAATTCTGGATACCAGCGCCCGTTCTCGTCCTCGGCTTTCTGGAGAGCGATACAATCCACCGGACACGCTACGGCGCACAGATTGCAGGCAACGCAGCGCTCTTCGCCGTCAGGGTCACGGGTCAGCACGATACGTCCGCGATAGCGGGGAAACAGCGCCGGTTTCTGTTCCGGGTATTCGACCGTATCCGGCTTGACGAACGTATGCTTCAAAACTTCCCATAGTGATCGTAGTTGACTTAACATCGCTTTTCCCTTTTTGCGCGGGTTCCCAAGCTCCAGCTTGGGAACCCGGAGAGCGAAGCTCTCGGCAACCGCTCCTGCGTTGCTCTACCTCCTGCATCCATGCAAGTCGCAGCCTCGCGAGACGGGAAGCTAGAGCTTCCAAAACCGAATTCCCAAGCTGGAGCTTGGGAACTAGCAAACCTCAAACTGTGTCCCAGCTTAAGTTGGTAGCCGCTTAAGCCTCGCTCATTGTCGTAAGCCTGACTGTGCAATGACAAAACCACTGCCCCGGTAATCAGCAAGTTCAACAACGCCGCCGGTAACAGCACTTTCCAGCCAAAAGCCATCAGTTGGTCATAGCGGGGCCTTGGCAACGCCCCCCGCAACAGAATAAAGAACATGATGCCTACCGCGGTTTTCAGGCAAAACCATAGCAGTGGCGGCAGCCAGGGGCCCAGCCAGCCGCCGAAAAAAAGCGTCACCATCATCGCCGAGCCGAGCGTAATGCCGAGATATTCGCCGACGAAAAACATGCCGAATTTCATGCCGGAATACTCGGTATGGAAGCCGCCCACCAGCTCCTGTTCGGCTTCCGGCAGATCAAGCGGTGCCCGGCGGCTCTCGGCGATGACCGCAATCAGGAAGATGATAAAGCCGAAAAACTGGGGAATGATGAACCAGCCGTCGCGCTGGGCTTCGACAATCTCCCTTAAATTGAAGGTACCGGACAGCATCACCACGCCCATGATCGAAATGCCCATGAATACCTCGTAGCTGACGGTTTGCGCCGCTGCACGAAGGCCTCCCAGCAGCGAGTATTTGTTATTGGACGCATAGCCAGCCAGCACGACGCTGTAGACGGACAGCGAGGACAGCGCCAGGAAGTAAAGCAGCCCGAAGTTGAAATCGATGATGCCGATGCCCGGCGCAAAAGGGATCACGGCAAAACCGGTCAGCATGGTGATGAACACAATGGTGGGAGCCAGTACGAATACCGGCTTGTCGGCGAAAGGGGGAATCCAGTCTTCCTTGAAGAACATTTTGATCATGTCCGCCACCACCTGCATTAATCCGAACGGCCCGACCCGGTTGGGTCCCAGACGATCCTGCCAGACTGCTAGCAGGCGGCGTTCCACCCAGATCAGCATCGCCGCAACAACGATCACCGATACTAAAATGCCGATAATATCGGCTGCATCGCCCAGCCCTACATTCATAACCGGCCCTCCTGATCTGCTTTTCTCAAAGTAACCT
Organism: Methylobacter svalbardensis; assembly: GCF_037671525.1. NCBI lineage: Bacteria > Pseudomonadati > Pseudomonadota > Gammaproteobacteria > Methylococcales > Methylococcaceae > Methylobacter > Methylobacter svalbardensis. Next base: position 9,690 of record NZ_JAWPOH010000065.1, on the reverse strand, counting down.
CTGCCCAGGTTTTCATGGACTGGAACGCAGGCAATCCTGCCGTTATGCCCAGCAAGCCGCGAGGCAAGGTAAGCTCGATCTGCACCGGAATCTCCAGAATCGAGATTCCCGCAAGATTGATGATTTCTATTGGGTCGCCGGTATCGACTCTCAATGTTTCCGCATCCAAAGGATTCAGCAAGACACAGAAATCGGGTAATCTCTCGGCCAGTGGCAAAGATTGCAAGCTTAATTCCTCACTGCCGAAAATGTGCGGCAACGGCATGATTCGCCATCGGCCTTGTTCCGGTTTGAAGGCTGGCGGAATGCCGCCGAACCAAGGCAGAGTGCCGGCGGCTTCAATCAAACGTATCCCAGGGTCTCCGTCACGCAGATGCCCGCCTGTTTGTTGCTGGAATTTGTTGATCGCCTGATTGGAGTTCCACCCCGGCGTCCAAATGACCGGCAATAACGCCGGTGGGACTTGTGCCATATCGCCTTCCATCGAAAAAGCGAACGGCGTTTCCAGATCATGCGGCTGACCGGGTTCGCTGACCTTGATGTCGGCATGCATGGCGGTACGCCCGCTGTAACGGTGGGGTTGCCTTGGAATCTTGCTGCCGTTGACGGTGTAATCCGCCCCCGGCGCGGACTGGATGATAGCGGCAAGATCGGGAAATGCGCTTGCACAAGCCGCCGTAAGCGCATCGTGATGCCGCCATTGAGAATCGTCCATGACACTGGTCAGCCACTGCCAGCTGCCGCGTACCGGCTCTGTTGCGGGATAAACCGGGAAATAACGCTGAGCCCGTCCTTCATTATTGACCCATGTGCCTTCGGATTCGGCGAAAGTCGCCGCAGGCAACAGCAACTCGGCTTGCGCCGTGGTTTTATTTTCCAGGCTGTCGATGACGATCACATGCGCCGCAGTTTTCAGAAACAGGTCCACGTCTCGACCTGGAGCCCGACGGTAGAGATCGTTCTCAAGAATAATCACGCTATCGGCCAGGCCGTTGCCGATTCGTTCGAAAGCCTGTTGCAAACGTCTTCCACCCATTATTGCCAAACCAAGGCTGTTACATTCAGGAACGGTGAACGTCAGTTGTTTGTCTGTTGACGGCAGCGCCTTGGCGACGTTGTAGGCCGCCTGAATGACGGCGAGACTTGCACAATTTGTTCCCGATACGATCAGCGGACGTTTCGCCCGTTTCAGGCTGTCGGCAATGGTTGATGCCAGCGCTTGTTCGGCATCGCTCAAAGCGGCAGGCGCGGGAGCCGACTCGTCAAGACAATGGGCAACGGCAAAGCCCAGACGGGCTATATCTTCCGGGCTACCTCGATAAGTGTTTGTGGCCACATCATCCAGACGAGTGGCGCAAATGCCGGCAATAAACACCGGACTTTGGGCCTGACTTTCCAGATTCCTCACCGCAGCATCCTGCCAGGGTAAAATATGCAGGGTACGGGCCATCTCGAATGATGCATTGCGCGCCGTCTGCCGCAACGAAAGTGCGAGCCTTGGAGCGCTGTGGGTCAGGTCTTCGCCGAGAATCAACACCGCATCGGCTTGTTCGACTTCCCGCAGGGACGGGGAATGGATGCCGCCGTGACGCATCAGTTCGGTAATCGTGTTAAGCAGGGTATGTTCGGTATCCTCCAAACCGAGGAAGAAATTTCCTTCTCCAACCAGCGTACGCAAAGCAAAATTGGCTTCCAGGGAGGCGCGTGGCGAACCGATGCCGATCGCCGGTTTGTCAGCTTTCAGCAGCTGCCGAAAATGACTTTCCGCCGTATCGGCACTGATGTCCGGCTGCCCCTTGAGCCGCGGTTTTCGGATGCGCTTAGGACTGTTGACGAAACCGTAACCGAAGCGCCCCCGGTCGCAGAGAAAATAGCCATTGACCTCACCGTTATAGCGGTTGATAACGCGCCTGAGTTCTCCGTAGCGTTCGCCGGGAGCGATGTTGCAGCCCAGACCGCAATGGACGCAAACCGATGGCGCAGTCTGCAAATCCCACTTCCGCGCATAGTGGGCGCTGAAGGTTTTGTCGGTGAAAACGCCGGTGGGACAGACTTCGACCAGATTACCGCTGAATTCGCTTTCCAACGCGCCGTCCTCAAAACGGCCGAAATAAACGTTGTTATGCATGCCGAAGACCTGAAGATCATTACCCCCGGCATAGTCGTCATAGAACCGCACGCAGCGGTAGCAGGCGATGCAGCGGTTCATTTCGTGATTGATAAAGGGGCCGAGATTCTGGTTGTTATGGGTTCGTTTCAGGCCCCGGTAGCGGCGAAAGGTGTGGCCGATCATGACCGTCATGTCCTGAAGATGACATTCGCCGCCTTCTTCGCACACCGGACAGTCGTGGGGATGGTTGGTCATCAGCAGTTCGATATTGTCGCTACGAAATTGCCGCGCCTGTTCGGCGGCGATGGAAATACGCATGGCATCCGCTACCGGGGTCATGCAGGCCATGACCAACCGCCCGCGCTGGTCTTCGGCATCCTTGTACTGGATGACCGCGCATTGCCGACAAGCGCCCGCCGAGCCCATAGCCGGATGCCAGCAAAAATAAGGCAGATCCAGACCCAGCGATAAACAGGCGGACAGCAGGTTGTTACCGTCCTGAACGTCATAAAAGCAACCGTCGATTTCGATGCGGGCCATTAGACATGCTCCACTGCAACTATGTAGCGTTCAAAATCCTCGCGGAAATATTTGAGCGCGCTTTGCAGCGGCTCCATGGCTCCGGGGGCCAACGCGCAAAACGTATTTCCGGGCCCCAGCATGCGGGTTAATCCGGCCAGCGTATCAAGATCCTCCATGCGGCCTTTTCCTGCAATGATGTCTTTCAGCAAGGTTACCGTCCAGGGCAGACCGTCCCGGCAGGGCGTACACCAGCCGCAAGATTCCTGGGCAAAAAATTGTTCCAGGTTCAGCACCATGTGTACCGGGCAGGTCTTGTCGTCGAGCACGACGATGGTTCCGGTCCCCATGCGGCTCCCGGCTTTGGCTACGGCATCGTAATCCATGACCACATCCAGGTGTTCGGGCAGCAAGAAATCGGTCGATGCGCCGCCGGGCAAAAAGCCGCGCAGCTTATAACCGTCCCGCATGCCGCCGGCATGTTGCTCGATTATTTCCCGAATGGAGGTGCCCATCGGCAATTCCCAAAGACCAGGATATTTAAGGCGTCCGCTTGCTCCGAACAGTTTGGTTCCCTGGTCTGAACCTCGTCCCAAACCCTGATACCACCCGACGCCATAATGCAAAATATGCGGTACGTTACACAAGGTTTCCACGTTATTGACCACGGTCGGCTTACCCCAAAGTCCGCTGACCAGTGGGAACGGCGGTTTGGCGCGGGGCGTGGCCCGCTTTCCCTCCAGCGCATTGAGCAACGCAGTTTCCTCGCCGCAGATATAACGTCCGGCACTGGTATGCAAATAAATTTGCAGGTTGAATTCCGAATTTAAAATATGTTCGCCCAGATAGCCTTCAGTTCGAGCTTCCTGCAAAGCATTTTCTACCCTCTTTGCGGCCAAGTGATATTCCCCGCGCATGAATATGTAGGCAATTTTGGCTTGAATGGCATAGGCCGCAATAATCATGCCCTCGATTAACTGATGCGGGTCTTGCTCCAGCAGCAGCCGATCCTTGAATGCTCCCGGTTCCATTTCATCGGCGTTGGCCACCAAATACCGCGTTTGGGATATATCATCCATGGGAACCAGACTCCATTTGAGTCCGGTGCTAAATCCCGCGCCTCCCCTGCCCCTGAGCCCTGCATCCTTAACCCATTGCTGCACGTCTTTCGGCTGCAACTCTGTAATTGCCTTGTGCAGCCCTTGATAACCGCCGGTGCTCTCGTAATCGGCCAGCGTGGTAAAGGCGCGGTCCGGGCGGATGTTTTTAGTCAGCGGCTTATCCGTTTTTTCCATAGCGCGTTACCTTCCGAGAATCTCGTTAACGGCATCTTCTGTGATGTCGAGCCTCAGTTCATCGCCAACCATAACGACCGGCGCATGATCACAGGCACCCAGGCAGACAATCGGCAGTATTGTGTATTCGCCGTCCGCGGACATTTCACCCAACTCGACGTTCAAATGCCGACATAAACGCTCGCGTACCTGATCGCTACCCAACATCCAGCAGGTAACGCTGTTGCAATAATGAATGACGGTATTGCCTACGGGCCGACGGTAAATCAGGTTGTCGAAACTTGCCACCCCTTCCAGGTGCGCCGGCGCTATGTCCAGTAGCTCGGCCACGGCAATGAGGCATTCGTCGGAAACCCAGCGACGGTGTTTCTGAACGATTTTCAGTGCCTCGGTAGAAACGGCCGTTTTATCTTCATATTCACCTATCTCAGCGTTAATCTCCCGGATTTCTACGGGACTTAAACCTTCAAATTTTTCCGTTTGTTTTTTCATTTCAGCGGTCCACGTCGGCCATCACAAAATCGATGCTGGCCAATATCGCAATCAGGTCGGCAACCATCATTCCCCGGCTCATCAGCGGAATCATTTGCAGATGCGGGAAAGACGGCGTGCGGATACGGGTACGGTATGACATACCGCCGCCATCGCTGGTCAGATAGTACGCATTCAGGCCTTTGGTCGCCTCGATGGTTACACAGGACTCGCCTGCAGGAATCACCGGCCCCCAGCTTACAGCGAGAAAATGCTGGATCAGGGTTTCTATATCATGCAGCGTTCGCTCTTTGGGCGGCGGCGTGGTCAATGGATGATAGGCCTTGTAAGGCCCTTCCGGCATATTGTCCAGGCATTGTTTGATGATGCGAAGGCTCTGGCGCATCTCTTCCACCCGCACGGTGCAACGATCGTAGCAGTCACCGCGATTGCCGGTGGGTATTTCAAATTCGTAATTTTCATAGCCCGAGTAAGGCCGCGCTTTGCGGTAATCCCATGCCAATCCGGTGGCTCGAAGACCCGCGCCGGTCACGCTCCAATCGATAGCCTCCGCCGTGGTATACGCGCCGATACCCTGAGTCCGGCGCTTGAGCGTACTGTTTTGCAGCACCAGCTTGTCGTATTGATCCAGACGGGCCGGTAAATAGTCGATAAACTCACGTATGCGTTTATCCCAACCTCTGGGCAGATCCATAGCGACGCCGCCGATCCGAAAGTAACTGGAATGCATGCGCGCGCCGCTGATCGATTCCATAATGTCGAACACCTTTTCGCGGTCGATAAACATATAAAAGATCGGCGACATTTGGCCCACGTCCTGGGCGTAGGTGCCGTAAAACAACAGGTGGCTGGCAAGACGGTAGAGTTCGCAGATCATCACGCGGATGACCTGAGCACGCTCCGGAACTTCAATTCCGGCCAGTTGCTCCACAGCAAGCACATAAGGCAGATTGTTCATCGAACCGCCCAAATAATCGACCCGGTCCGTGTACGGGATATAGGTGTGCCAGGACTGCCGTTCGCCCATCTTTTCCGCGCCGCGATGGTGATAACCGATGTCGGGCAGCGCATCGATAATTTCCTCTCCATCCAGTTGCAAGGCGATACGAAACGCGCCATGTACGCTGGGATGATTGGGCCCCATATTCAGGAACATGAAATCGCTGTCTTCGCTGTGCCGCCGCATGCCCCAATCCTCCGGCACGAAGCGCAATGCGTCTTGCTCGATGTCCTGCTGCTCGTCGGAAAGACTAAACGGTTCCATTTCGGTCGCACGGGCATAATGATCCTTGCGTAGCGGATGTCCCTGCCAGGTCGGCGGCATGATGATGCGTTTGAGATGCGGGTGGCCCTCAAAGACGATGCCGAACATATCCCACACCTCGCGCTCGTACCAATTGGCCGAGGGCCAAATATCGCTGATAGTCGGAAGGGAAAAGTCGGCTTCGATCAACGCAACTTTGAGGCGAATATCCTCGTTGCGGTCGAACGAGAGTAAATGATAGACGACGGTAAATTCACTGTCCGGGAGCCCTTGCCGGTGGATGCGTTGACGCTCGTCGATGGCGGTCAGATCAAACAGCAGATCATAGGGAAAAATTACCTGCAATTTTAAATAGCGGAGAATGGCACGCAGGTTTTGTCGGGAAACCCAAAGCGTGGTTATGCCGTCGCAGGTTGGCTGAAGGGTAAAGTCATTTGCGCCTGTGAGTTCCGTCAGTTCGCGCACGATCCGCGGCGCATCAGCAGGAATAGCGATTTTGTCAGCGTTACCGTCCAATGTATATTCCCCCTGATTCATCTCATTTATCCTGAGCCGACTATATCTCGTCCGGATCTCTCAACTGTCCGGTATGCATCCTTTCTTCCGTCAGTAAATCACGGTAACTGGGTTTAGGTGCTTTGATCACCGTTTGATCGCCGACCACCCAGCTTAACGGACGTCTTTCTTTGCCTATCGCATCCTGCAACAGCATCAAGCCTTGCAGCAGCGCCTCCGGCCGGGGCGGACAGCCCGGCACATAAACATCTACCGGCAAGAATTTGTCCACGCCTTGCACGACGCTGTAAATATCGTACATACCGCCGGAGTTGGCGCAGGAACCCATGGATATGACCCAGCGCGGTTCCAGCAGTTGATCGTAGAGCCGCTTGACCACCGGTGCCATTTTTCGGAAAACGGTGCCCGAAATAATGATCAGATCCGCCTGACGCGGCGACCCCCGGATCACTTCAGAACCGAAACGGGCAATGTCATGACGGCTGGTGAATGCGGTCGCCATCTCCACATAGCAACAAGACAGGCCGAAGTTAAAAGGCCAGACGGAATTGGACTGTCCCCAGGCAACCATATCCTCAAGCTTGGCGAACAGGAAATTGCGGCGTAGCGCCTCTTCATAAGTCTGCTGCCCGGATTGTGGAGCTGGATCTGTCTCCGCTTTGGTTAGCGTCCAATGCATAGTTCCCCCTATGATCTGCTGTTGGATGAGTCAATGCGCTGCCTACGGGTACGCCAATCAAGAGCGCCTATAGACCAGAGGTAAATCAATGCAGCGATTAATACGCTGATAAAAAGCAGCGCTTCGATAAAACCGGACCAGCCGGATTCTTGCAATGCCACCGACCAGGCAAACAGGAATACGCTTTCCATATCGAAAATAACAAAAAAGATAGCCAGCAAATAAAACTGCACGGAAAAACGGATATGAACATCGCCCGTCGGAACAATACCCGATTCAAAAGGTTCGTCAGCCGCTTTAGCGTGGTGCCTCTGTCCCAGCAGATACGCGCCGCCGAGCATAACGCCGGTGATAGCAAGTACGGCTCCGAAATAGATTATCAATGGGAGCAGATTGGTGGCAAGAATAGCTTCGGAACTTGTCATATCAGAGAAGTCTCATTTTATAAATAACCAACTAAACAAACACCGAATAAAACCGGCAGGTTCGAGCAACGGGTGTAAATCGGCGCACAAAAGCTGTCACTTTCAGCGCCCGTTTTTACCATCTCTCCCACAAATAGATATTAAAAAACAATGTGATAATAATTTTACAGGGTCAATCATGACGCTGTTTACTGGTAAAAACCAACGCTGATTGACAGTCGTTGAGCCTTTTTTGACTATATTTTCAGCCTACGCCATGATGACGGTAGCTCTAATGAAGCGTCAAGTTGAGTTGATTACGTATAGACAACTAACTTTTTGAATGGTAGCTATGGCTACAGATCTGCGCGAAAGAATGCGCAGACCGACGAATTCCAATATTATCCTGTTGCAAAATCCATTTTTTGACTAACTTGTTTGAGTCTAGGCTGATTGCGATCAGTGTACGATTTTGTTGTAACTGAATTTTAAAAATGTCAGGTTAAGTCTGAACTAATACACATCAGTTAATTAGTAACTTCCATTATTCAACCAAGCGCCCGTAGCACCCGCCGATACCAGTCGCTAAAAGCTTGCCGCCACTGAATCCCCCCTAGATTTGCGGTCACTATTTGTTGCTTGTGTCTTGCTTGATCGTCGAAATCGCTTCCTGCACGGTCGTCATAAACTGTGCTGGGAAGATGATCGTGGAGTTTTTCTCCGTGGCAATCTCGGCCATGGTCTGGAGCGTACGGAGCTGGAGCGCAACCGGATGCAACGCAATGATGTCCGCCGCCTCGCCAAGCTTCACCGCAGCCTGGAACTCTCCTTCCGCTGCGACAATTTTGGCACGGCGCTCACGCTCAGCCTCTGCCTCCTTCGCCATCGCCCGCTGCATATTTTCGGGAAGCGTGATGTCTTTGATCTCGACGGCTGTTACTTCTGCTCCCCAGGGTTCGGTGTGTCCATCGATCACATTCTTAATCTGTAGGTTAATGTCGCTCGTCCGTGAGAGCAACTGGTCAAGTGAGAACTGACCGACAACATTGCGCACTGTGGTTTGACTGATCTGATTAACTGCACTCGTGATGTCCTCGATCGCGACGACCGACTTCTGAGGATCAACGATCTTGTAGTATGCGACGGCCGCGATGTCGATAGACACGTTGTCCTTCGTGATGATCTTCTGCGATGGGATGTTCATGGTGATAGTGCGGAGGGTGACCTTCGTCATCTGCTCAAAAATCGGTATGAGGATGATGAGTCCAGGGCCACGCACGCCAGTGACTTTTCCAAGAAAGAAAATGACACCACGGTCATATTCCTTTACGATTCGGAGTGACATGAAAATCAGAATCATGGCGACGAGAATAACGAGATTGACTAAAGACATGCTTTGCTCCCTTGTTACTGATCGGAATCGGAGGAAAAGATGGAAACTCCAAATTATACTTTTTAGACTATAGTAGCTCCCATTAGCTCAGTCAAGCGATCCATCTTCAGACCAAGGCAATCGAACTCGAAATAAAACCATGCGTATTCTCAGTATCCTCGTCCTAGCGGTCATCTCGATTCTTGAAATTGGCCCTATTCCTATTACCCCGCTATTTTTAATTTGGGTCGTGTTGTTTCGGCCGATATGGTTTTATGAATGGGTACTCAAGATATATGACAAAAACTAAAACCATTCCAAATCCCCCTATCATTCGCTTTGATCAAGTAACGGTCACTGCCCACGAAAAAACGATTCTATCCGACATCAGCTTTACTCTTTTCCCCGGAGAAAAAGCGGTGTTATACGGCAAATCCGGTTCCGGTAAAAGCAGCGTACTGAGAACCTTGCTGGGACTCCATCATCTAAAACTAGGCACGGTTTACTTCCAGGAAATACCGCTAACTCCAGCATCTGTTCAGACCGTTCGAAGCTGTACCGCCTACATTGGACAGGAACCGATGCTGGGTGCTGCAAGCGTGCGAGAAGCACTGCTATTGCCTTTTCAATTTAAAACACACGCGATCATCGACCCACGGAAGCTCAACTTATTGAGATATTGCAACGATTGTAACCAGGATGCACTTTCTACATGCTTTATGTGCCCCATTTATTTTTCGTGCTTTTTGTGTTTTTCGTGGACTATGATTTTTTATAGGTACGCGCGTAACATCAGTTAATAACTGATGTTACGCACCCACCCCTCAAAAAGCGTATTATTTCGGGATGGAAAAAATAAAACTAGAATTATACACAGACTACCTGATCTGCAATAACGGGTTTGCGACGGCGACCGGATTGTCGGCAATGATGGAAGGGGATATAAGCCATGATCAGATAACGCGTTTTCTGGCATCGAAAGCATTTACCTCCAAAGACCTTTGGAGGCAGGTTAAAGCAACGGTACGCCAGATAGAAC
>NZ_JAWPOH010000064.1:0-17564 GCF_037671525.1 Methylobacter svalbardensis | reverse complement strand
GAGTTCAAATACTCACTCACCAACTGTTGGTGACGCTTTGCCAAGCGAGGATCGAGGTCTAATAACTTTTTTTATATTCATGGCGTATGTTACTACTTTTGTGCTTTAAGTTGTGTAGATAGCTATGCTCGAAGGGCGGACCGTCATTCCCTGTTCCAAAGCTTTGGTTCAGAATTTTCGCAAAGAACGGACGTCGCACAATCTCGCGGACTTGCGTAGAACCGAACAGGAGCGAGCGAAGCTGAGGCTTGGCCGTGGCAAGCACTTCTGCCTCGTCATCATTCAGCACGTCGACTTCGACTGTGGCGATGCCCAACGTATTTAGCAAATCTCCCAACCAATTGCGGAGGGGTTCGATGCCTGAGTCGCGCAGCGAAACAACGATCTTCCAAGAGCTGAGAAGTGGTGAGCCAAGGATGGCCCGAAGCACATCAAGGATAATTGGCTGATGATCCTTTTCAATCCGGTCGATGCCGTCGATATAGAGCGTATCAGCGCCTGTCGCCCCGATCTCCACTAATAAGCTCGTCAGCGGTGCGCTTGAAAGACCATTTGTAGTGGCAAAGCTCGCCCAACCTTTCCCTTCAAGCCTTTCGGATTTTAGGAAGATAACAGGTCCACGCTCCAGGTCGGCCTCAACCCGCTGACGCAGCAGAACTGATTTTCCGCTGCCCGGCAAGCCCCTGATCTGGATGAAGCGGGACCCCCCAAGCGATTTCTTGAGCTTCGTAGAGAGGGCTGTGCGGTCTAAATGTGTACCGCCGACGTCGTTCTGGATGTCCGCGACCCAGTTACGCGTCAGCGCAGTCAGTTTCTCCAAATCGCTACGCAGCGAAGGCGCGGCTCGGAGACAAACGATACGAGAGAGTTCGCGGATCAGTCGCGGACGGTCGAACTCGCCCGACTTTCCGGCAGACTCGCGCACCATTTGGCGGAGTGTAGCCCATAGAAGCGGTGCCTGAATTGCCTGATCTGCGGCGAGACAATTGCGAAGCCGCGTCATCACTTCAGGCGGATCGGAGGCTCCGGTATGCAAAAAGTCGAACTCCACAAGGACGAAGTGGGAGAGAAAATCATGTGCTTCCACTTCGGAACACGCACTTCCCTTCGCGTGAGCCAACAGTGCAACGATGTCATTTTTCACAGTTTTCAGGGCCGCGCTGGCGTTTCCACCTTTCGCAAACCGAGCCTTAAAGTGGCTGGCAGTAATGCTCTCTCGTGCCAGTTCGGATAGTGAAATAAGGGCGCGCGCCTTATCTTTCGCGATCTCACCAACAGCGGCACCGTAGCGGTCAATCCCTTTGCGAAAGTTGGTTTTCTGGTATGTAGCCCAGCTATCCCTGATGACTTCGCGAAAGTCAGAGTTGGTCTTCGCCGCGCTGATGGTGAGTGCTCGCTTAACCTGAAGGCTTAAGCGAGCGAGTTCACCGGTCATGTCGCGAAAATCGACGATGACGTCATCGAGTGGTTCTCCGAAGTTGCGCTGCTGGAGCGCGACACGGCACACCGTGCGATTTTCAACACCGGGCGCATAGCCTTCCCCCAGCAATGCCGAGAGAAAAAAAGCCGAAACGGCATCCTCAAACGTGAAGCCAGCGCCTCCAGCGAGCTCTGGTGACTGAGCAGCAGGTTGGCCATTTTCATTTGTGCTTGTCTTCTGTGCCATTACGTTTTCAGTTAGAGGTTTCAAAAGCCACAATTTAATTACTCCCCGCCAACTTCAACAAATCAAATACCACCTTTGCAAAACCAGCGGCCTTTGCGGGATTAGATAACAACTGCATCATCTGATTATTATGAGCTTCACTACTATCCATGACGGCATCATCAACGGCCTTTGTAAAATCACCCAGCATCGCCTGCTCAGTTGAGTTATTGGCAATTTGCTTCATAACCAAGGCATTTTCGCTGACTTTATCCCTAATGGTATGAGCGTAATTTACCAGGTCAAGTTCCGTTAAATGGTCAGTAATAAAGAGCTCATTCAACCGGCTAATAATCTGCGAAATAAATTCTTCCTGCTTATCTTTTGCTTTTGCACTACCTAAGCCTTCTCCGGGTTCAAGTTTATACTCCCCAGAATCTTCTTTTAGCTTCAAGTCCTGGTGACGAAGCAGGGAAAGGCGATAATGACTCAGCACTACGCTGCTCAAGTCTATACCTTCTTCTTCCATAAACGTTTCACGCAGCATAGGTCTCAGGTTCCGCGCATACAGACTGAGTTTTTCCAGTTCCTTATTGTCGTAATCGACAATCTGCGACATGAATTCATAAAAGCGTACAAACGTACCCAAATCCTTTTTAAAGATTTCAAGCGCATCTTTTTCCTTTTTGCATTCCTTGAAGCTGTTTTCTGCATTGGCAATCAACACGGCATCGGCAGTCTTCTTGGTGCGCTCAAACATGTCTCTGGCTAGCTTGTATGCATCAATGGCTGATTTGTAACGTTTCTGCCAACGCTCTACAGCAGGCTTGCAGATGTTGGCAATGGCCGCATTGCTTTTGCTCTTTACAAAAAACGCCTCGCAAAACTGATCAACTTCTTGCCAAGTAAAAATACTGGCTGCACGTAGCTTATCAAACAGATCAAAGATTAAATCAGGGTCTGACACATCGGCTAATTCAGCCGTTTGGTAATAGGGCTGGAACGCATTCAGTATATCTTCCGGCTCATTGAAAAAATCCAACACAAACGTACCCATTTCGGCTTTGCCCGGATAGGTACGATTCAGTCGCGACAGGGTTTGTACGCACTCCACGCCACCGAGTTTTTTATCGACATACATGGCGCAGAGCTTGGGTTGATCAAATCCGGTCTGGAATTTATTGGCAACGATCATCACTTGATAATCGTCCGAATCAAAGGCTTTGCGCATGTCACGGCCTTTGAGGTTCGGATTCATATTGTATTCGGTATATTTTTCGCCAATCATGCCCTCGGAGTTCGGGTCTTTATTGCTAAATTCCACTTCGCCGGAGAAGGCGACCATGGCATGAATGTTTTGGTAGCCTTGGGCGACAATGTATTTGTCAAAGCCCAGCTTGTAGCGCACGGCTTCTTTTCGTGAACTGGTGACCACCATGGCCTTGGCTTGACCGCCTAACAGGCCCATCACATTATCTTTAAAATGCTCGACAATGACCTGCACTTTTTGTGAAATGTTGTAGTCATGCAGCCGTACCCATTGATTAAGTTTTACCTTGGCCCGTTTACTTTCAACTTCCTGATCGGCGCCCTGAATTTTTAACGCCAGGTTATAGGCGACTTTGTAGTTGGTGTAGTTTTTTAACACGTCCAGAATAAAGCCTTCTTCAATGGCTTGGCGCATGCTGTACACATGGTAAGCTTCAGGGAGATTGGTTTTTGACGGCGCTTCATCAGGCTTGGGCAGACGACCAAACAGCTCCAATGTCTTTGTTTTGGGCGTTGCGGTAAAGGCCAAATAACTAACATTTGTGGATGCGCGACGTGAGGCGATGGCTGCATCCAGAATATCTTCGGCAGTCACTTCGTCATCGTCACTGCCTTGCGCATCAGTCATCAACACTTCTTTTAATTGCCGGGCAGTAGAGCCGGTTTGTGAAGAATGCGCCTCATCGGCAATGATTGCGTAACGCCGCTCTTTTAAGCTGACACTGTTCTCAATGGCTTTTAATACATGCGGAAAGGTCTGAATGGTGACGATGATAATCGGCTGCGCATTGTTAAGTGCAGCGGCCAGTTTCTCCGATTTTGAACCGTCACCTTCTTTATTGTTGATCCTTCCGACAACACCATCAACATGTTCAAACTGGTAGATGGTATCTTGCAACTGGTCATCCAACACAGTTCGGTCAGTCACAATGATTACGGAATCAAATTGTTTGTGGCCGCCGGCGTCGTAAATTGACGATAGTTGATGCGCTACCCAGGCAATTGAATTGGATTTGCCCGATCCGGCACTGTGTTGAATCAGGTATTTATGACCGGGGCCTTCCGTACGTGCCGCCTCAACCAGCTTTGTAACCACATCCCACTGATGGTAACGCGGAAAGATGAGCGCCTCTTTTTTATACTTGCGGCCCTCCCAGTCTTCTTTTTCTTCAATTTGCAAATGTACAAAGCGGGCAAGAATGTTAAGCAAATTATCCGGCAGCAACACTTCATTCCACAAATAATCGGTGGCGTATTGGTTAATGTCTTCAGGCACATCATTACCCGCAGCCCCTTCTTTTGTGCCTTTGTTAAACGGCAAAAAATAGGTGTCATCGCCTTCCAATCGAGTAGCCATATACACTTCATATTGGCTGACGGCAAAATGCACCAGTGCTCCACGCTTAAAGGTTAATAACGGCTCCGGTTTTTTGGTGGCTGGATCGATAGGATGGCGAGTGGTTTTGTATTGTTTAATCGCGTTGTGTACGGCCTGCTTAAATTCCGACTTTAACTCCAAGGTCGCTATCGGCAGGCCATTTACAAACAGCACCAAATCAATGCGCCAGGCTTTGGCTTTTGTGCCGGCTTCAGCCAAATGCGCTTCGTTTGCCCACGGACTATAGACCAACTCAGGCACGATACGACAACGATTCTTCTGGTAACGTGCCAAGGTATCCGGATTTAAATCATGTTCGGGTTTAAACTGGCACAGACTAAACCGGGTGCCACGGTCACGCAGCTCATGGCGCAATACGCCCAAGGTGCCAAAGGTACGCATCTCTTTGTTGGCGGCATTGGGATCGGCTTTGTTGAGCTGAGTGGCGACACGCTCCAGAAACTTTTCTTCTGGGTTATTGGGGTACAATGCGCGGAATTTTTGCCACTGTACATCCTGAGTTTCTTGCACAAAACCCAACAGATCTTCCGGATACAAAGCCAGTTCACGGTTGTAGTTTTCAGGCTTGCCCAATAACCAGCCATTCGCGACCAGATGATTAATCATGTCGTTTTGGAAGGGTAACTCGTTGGCTTTGCTACTCATCCGACTCATCGCCTTTGTGGTCTAATCTTCGTTTTGCATTGATAATGGCCTGATGCAAGCGCTGCTCCAATACGGCTTTAGGCGGTAGCGTGGTTAGATACTCCGCCACATGAATACCCGCACTATCCAATTCAAGCAATTCGATTTGTTCCTGTTTTTTACCGGCACACAAAATAATGCCTAACGGTGGGTTTTCATCGGCTTCCTGTTCGTATTTTGCCAGCCAACGTAAATAGAGTTCCATCTGCCCTTTATATTCGGCCTTAAAGTTATCTATTTTTAAATCAATGGCGACCAAGCGTTTTAGCTTGCGGTTGTAAAATAACAGGTCGATATAAAAATCATCCTCATCGATTTGAATGCGGTATTGACGTGCGACAAAACTAAAACCACTGCCCAGCTCCAATATAAACTGTTGCAACTCACGTAGAATGGCGTCTTCAAGGTTTTTTTCCAGATAGCTGTCATTTAGATCAAGAAAATCCAATATATACGGGTCTTTTAAAATCAGATTTTCATTGACTAACCCTTGTTCACGCAACAGAGCAATTTCACGGATGATGGTTTCCTCTGGTTTTCTTGAGATTGCGGTGCGCTCAAATAATTGTTTATCAATCCGATCTGCCAAGGTACGGGTTGACCAGCGTTCCTGCACTGCCATAGCCAGGTAAAACTCGCGTTTTACTGAATTATCCAGATAAATAAGATTCTTAAAATGTGTCCAGCTTAATTGTCTCCGCAGTGCAGAGACAATCTCTGGCTCAGGAAAGGTCTCCGCGAAACGAAGGCAATGGTGTAATTGTTTTTTATTCCAGCCCTTGCCAAACGCCACAGTTAAATCACGCGCTAGATGGTCTATTACCTGTTTGCCATATTCCGCCCGTTCGCCGCCCAACACCTCATCGGCTATACGTTTGCCCACTTGCCAATAGAGCAAAGTCAGTTCAGCATTGACTGCCACTACCGCACGTTGCTTGGCCGATTGAATAAGCTGTTTAACTTCAGCGGCCAGCGCGTTATCGACTATTGGCAGCTGGCTCATGCGATGGCTTCCATGTTAGTTTCTTTATAGTTGTAAAATGGTTCTGGAGATTGCCAACTTCTTACGTCAATTTTTCCGGTGACGGCGGCGGAGATTAGGGCTGTGCGACGCTCTTGAATTAATTTAATAGCTTTTTCAGATACTTGAATCAAATTATCAATTTTTTTAATTTGACCTTCAAGATGATTTCGAATTTCAATCTGCTCAGGTAGAGATGGAAGTGCAATTAATAATTCTGCCACATCAACTAAATATATTGCCTGCTGTGCACTTGCCTGAGATGCTAGGAAAAACTGTTCTTTTGCCGAATATTGATTTAGCAGGTAATAAACAAAGACTGGGTCAACAGTAGTCGTTTTTGGCTTCAGTAAAATTACACTACCCAAGAGGCAAAAGATGATTTTTCTTTCAACAAGACCAACACGTCCAATCGTTGCACCGCGACTAACAATCAGAATATCGTCAACTTCAGGATTACATCTTCGCCGAAACCGATAGCCATCCTCAAGGGTTACATATTTATTTACCTCATAGTCAATCGTACGATCACGAATATCTTTCGCTGATAAAAAAGGCATGCCTTCATCTGTGAAAGTAGGTGAAATATGTTCACCATCGGTAATCTTTCTAGCCAGCCTCTTCAAGCTTATAACCTTCCAATGCTCCGGCACTTCACCCAACCACTCAACACCTGAGTCGCGCATCGGGGCATTGGGATTTAAACCTTTGGTCACCGCATGGCTAATGACTGCCAGGCGTTTTTCTTTTAGCAGCTGGATGAGCTGTTGTTGTTTTTCGATCAGGGTATTGATTTTGGCGGTTTCGTGGTCAAGGAAGTTGGCGATTTTCTCCTGTTCTTCAATGGCAGGAATGGCAGTTTTATACCCCACCATACCCGCATCACTAATATTGGGTTGCGCACCGCCAAAGGCTGTTAATTGAATATGCTCTTGATAGCCACAACTACTCAGCAAATACCAAAAAAATCTATAGTCCAAATACCTGTCATTGCATTTGAATACCCCTACACGCTGATTTACCAATGCTGGCTTTCCTCCCCTAAACCAACCAGCTTTCCCAATGGTTGCTCCGGTCATAGCCATGACCAATTCACCTGAGCTGACAGAGAATTCGCTATATTTGTTAGCAAGCTCGCCAGAAACACATTTGCAGTTTTTTAATGAAACGCTTCCATCCTGTTTTATATCGCTTATTCGGATAACAGGTTCTCCATCTTCAATAAACGAATCACTGCTAAACGCATACCCACCCTTAACAAATGAATATCGCTTTAATTCTGCTATCTGCCAGTGATTTGGTATCTCCCCCAACCACTCAACCCCAGAATCCTTATACTCAGGATAAGCCCGATATTTCCCTGGCATTATGAATGCACCTCTTGTAGCAACTTCATAATCTCACTACTCACCTGATCCAGTTCGGCGTCAATCTCAGCCAATTCCCTCGGCGGCTGATACACATAAAAATGCCGGTTAAACGGTATTTCATAGCCGACGATGCCTATCTCCTGATCCTTGTCGTCTTTTTTGCCGGCATCGATCCAGGCATCGGGTACGTGGGGTAAAACCTCTTTGGCAAAGTAGGCTTCGTTGATTTCGTTAACCGATCTGCTTGGATCAAGCGCCACGTTTTCATTATCGCGCAGGTCGCTATCGGCTTTGTATTCCAGCACTTTTCCGCCCACTTCAAACAAGCCGTACACTGAATTGGCCTTGCCTTTGTGGACTTTTTTAATGACTTTTTCAGCAGCCGGGTTTTTCCAGCTCACGGCATCGGTGATCTGTTTTTTCTCTTTGGCGTCCAGGTTGATGCCTGTCGCTTTTATGACATCGTCATAGCCGTTCATGTCATCGTGCTGTTCTGTGCCGATGGCCTGTTGCAGTTGTTTGGCTTTGAGCAGGATTTGTTTTTGGCTTTCCCAGGTTTTGCGATCCAGCAGGTCCTTGATTTGTTTTTCTTTTAACTCGCTGTAGTGAGTTTTAATCCGGTTGCGTATGCCCTCTTCGTGCTCTGATAAGTCGCCGTAAAGTTCGCAATCGACCGCATCAGTCCAGTGGTCGCCGTATTCGGCATAAGCCCATTTCATGACTTCAGTTAAAGGTTTAGGGGAAAAGCGCAACTCGGCAATGCATTCATCACTGAACTGGTAGGATTCACGCAAAGGACGTTCGATGCTGATGCGGCGGTAGCCGAATTCATAGGTATTGAAGATTTTGCTGGCAAAGGTTTTGGCTGACTCAGTTTTTGGGTTGGCTGACTGGCGGCCGCGATTGCTTTTTTGATCTGCGGGTTTGTCTAGCTCCCGTGCATCGACTACTTCGAAGTTGCCGAAACAGCGGGTAATGGTGGCAATATCGCTGCCATCCATCACGTTACGTTTGGAACCTAAAGATTTACGCATTTTACCGCACAAATTTACGCCGTTAATCAACTGGACCTTGCCTTTGCGTTCTGAGGCTTTTTTATTGGAAAGCACCCAAACATAGGTGGAAATGCCGGTGTTGTAAAACATGTCAGTCGGCAACGCAACGATGGCTTCCAGCAGGTCGGCCTCAAGAATGTAACGGCGAATCTCGGATTCACCCGAACCTGCACCGCCGGTAAACAATGGCGAGCCGTTAAGAATAATGCCGATACGTGCGCCGCCTTCGGAGGCATCTCTTAACTTGCTTATCAGATGCAACAGAAATAACAGCGAGCCATCAGAGACTCGTGGCAAGCCAGGGCCAAAGCGGCCATCAAAACCTTTTAGGGTATTTTCGTCTTTTATGTCTGATTCAATTTTTTTCCAGTCTACGCCAAACGGCGGGTTGGATAACATGTAATCAAATTTATCGGCATACAGTTGGTCGTTCGATAGGGTGTTGCCGAGTTTGATATTTTTAACTTCTTGCCCTTTGATCAACATATCGGCTTTGCAGATGGCGTAACTCTCGGGGTTGAGTTCTTGCCCATAGCCGCGCATCACCGCTTGCGGGTTTAACTCATGCACGTATTCCATGCCCGATGAAAGAAAGCCGCCCGTACCAGCGGTTGGGTCGTAGATGGTGCGGATGATGCCCGGTTTGGTCAGCGCGTCATCATCTTCCATAAACACCAGCGCGGTGGTGAGGCGAACAATATCGCGCGGGGTGAAATGTTCTCCGGCGGTTTCGTTTGAGCCTTCAGCAAAACGACGGATCAGTTCTTCAAACACCAAGCCCATATCATGATTAGAAATTGCCTTGGGGCTTAGATCAGTATTACGAACCTTTATTACAATTTTGTAGAGCAGGTTGGCATCATTAAGCTGACCAATAAACTCGTTGAATTTAAAGTGCTCAAAAATCTCACGCGCATCTTTGGAAAAGCCCTGGATATAGGATTCCAGATTGGCGGCAATGCCCGCTTCACCAAGTGTGGAAAGATCCATTTTTGAAATGTTGTAAAACGAAAGTCCGCCAGTAGCCCGTAACAGCAGCTTTTCCTGTGCTTCTTCCGGCAGGTTCATGGCTTGTACCTTTTCGACCTGAGCCAGCACTGCTTCTTTGCTGTCTTCCAATACACCTTCAAGGCGACGTAATAAGGTGAATGGCAAAATGATGCGACCGTACTGGCTTTGCTTAAAGTCGCCGCGCAGTAAATCGGCTAATGACCAAATATAGGCGGCCAGGTTGTTGGTATTTTGTGTCATGGTTTGTTGCTAATCTCGTTTATACCGACAGGTAAATGGCTGGTTGATAGAAAAAACTATCGCATAGTACCACGGCATCGCTATGCAAAATGCGCTCGGACATAGGCAGTGATTGATCTGAATCAAATATCCGCGGCCCATTTACTTAATTGCCCCTGCAAATCTGCGTGGTGGTAATACTTTCATGGCCGAGCAGTGCCTAACTAAATGTCCACCAGTTGCATGTCTTTGTCCAACAACGGGGTGGTGTAAGCATGCCCGATAGTAATGAAATTTGATGGTGAATTGGAATTCACGCAGTCAGTCAGCACCAGCGTATTTATATAGTGTGGTGCGTGAAACATGGTAGCGTTGAGCAACGCTGGTGATATTGACCGACGGATCACGCATTAACGCCTTAACTTCTCGAATCTGCTTGTCATCAAGTGCCGGTTTTCTTCCGCCTTTCCTGCCTCTCGCTCTCCCTGCAGCAAGACCGGCATGGGTGCGCTCTCTAATGAGATTCCTTTCAAATTCAGCCAAGGCCGCAAAGATATGAAAAGTCAGTTTGCCGTTGGCACTATTTGTTTCGATCTTCTCTGTCAGACTTTCAAAGCCAATGCCATCGCGTTCAAGTTCGGCCACAATCCTCACCAGATCAGGCAGTGATCGCCCCAACCTGTCTAAGCGCCAAACAACCAAGGTATCCCCTGCCCTTAACGCTTTACGGCATTGCTCAAGTTCAAGCCGTTCCGTATTTTTGCCACTGGCTTTTTCTTCGTAAATAACATCGCAGCCGGCCTTTTTTAAGGCATCGTTTTGAAGATCTAAATGTTGATCATCGGTCGATACTCTGGCGTAACCAATCTTTTGATTCATGAACACTTTACTTGTTTTGATAGATTAACGGCTATATTAACATTTTTACCCCTCTTTCACTATCCAAAAAGGGTGGTTTTTGGATTGTTCATTAAACGACCGTTTGATGAACAGTGACAGACAGGGATCGGCCAGAAACGGACGTTCGGCCTTGCCTGATAGTTGTCATTAGAGCGACAGCTTGATTCGAAAACCTGCCGAAGGGCAATCTACTCAAAACGGTTGAGGTAGACTTTCACACCGTCGAAGCGAACAACGCGATAAGGTCCGCTGCTTTCCTCAAATCTTATCCGACTACTTGTGAGGATAAATCTCGACAACAAATCATATGCGGTTATATTGTGATGCACGTTGAGATTTGGACAAGACGTTGAGTAGCGCGTTGTGTCTCAAAAAAGCATCTTTGCTACAGAACTAAGTGGGACTTTAATAGTGAAAAATAACTTTCAGAGCCAAAAGGCATGGCACCCAAAGGAAATCTACAAACTTATAACTGGGATTAGCAATATAAAGAAGAGAAACTTATTGCGAGGTTATGTTACAAAATCTCATATTACTCATCATGAAGCTGAGATCATCCGAAGAGCAAACTCCCCTCATGACAGCATGATTGTAGGTGCACTATTAAAAGGCCCCCACGGGCTTATGGATGAACCGGCCAAAAAGAAAAAGAAAACAAGTAGTGACCTCCTTATAATGAATTCATTTCCTCCATTGGATTGGAAAAACGAGGTCTGTTATACAGCTGGATATATTAACTCCGTGAGCAAGGCTGCAACTGAAATCTTGTCCGCAATAAAGAATCTAGCTCGATTGGAAACTCTGGATTCAGATTATGCTCTCGGATTACTCCTTGGGTTGGGCGAGAAATATGGAGCATCTAATTACTTATCATACAAGCTGGCATATTTGAGGAGTGCAAGAAGCCTTCCTGATACCTTATGGACCATAGTTTCTAAAATAGAAAATGAAATAGGTCATCGTAATAGCCCTGGGATGCACTTTAGCGCTCTTGAAAATTTAAGTTCCAAAATTTCGCTTTTTGCGATTGCCCAAAGTCGAATCAGTAGATATGTTGCAGTGGTTAATGGTGATTTTAGAAAGGCTCTTCCTCTGAGTAATTTCATACCAACTCCATTGGATGAAGAGGATGTTGCAGGATTTTTACTTAGAGCAACAGAATCTTGCTTACAAAATCAATGGGGTCAGATTAAATTGATTTTTGATTAAAAACCAGCTACTTTAATACCTGTGTTTCTTTTTGGATTAAGCCCATGGCTCGCCTCCCCAGAATGATTATTCCTGGTCAACCGCAGCATGTTATCGTTCGCGGTAATAATCGTTCCGAGATTTTTTGCTGCGATGCGGATTATCGTTTTTATCTGGAAAAGCTTCAGGCAGCCTGCAAAAAGCATGACTGTCAGATACATGCTTATGTGCTGATGACTAATCATGTGCATTTGCTGATGACCCCTTTTTCCGAAACCAGTCTGGGCAAAACCTTGCAAATGCTGGGGCGGTATTATGTGCAATACTTTAATTACTGTTACCGCCGTACCGGTACGCTCTGGGAAGGGCGGTACAAGGCAACGCTGATCGACAGCGAATCATACTTGCTGACCTGCATGCGCTATATTGAATTAAACCCGGTGCGCGCAGGAATGGTTACCGACCCAGTCGACTATCCGTGGTCGAGCTATCGATTTAATGCACAGGGACAGGCAGATAGTTTGGTCACGCCTCATTTTGAATTGCAGCGTTTGGGCAATGATGACAGCAAACGCCAATCGGCCTACAGAGCATTATTCAATCAAACGCTTTCTGAAACTCAGATAAATGAAATCAGGGATGCTACCAACAAGGCTTGGGCATTGGGTGATGGTTGGTTTAAGGAGAGGATTCAATTGCAATTGGCTAGGCGGGTAGAGCCCACAGCTAGAGGCGGGGACAGGAAGTCGGCTCAATTCAAAATCAATCGAGTATGACCCTGAGGTATCCCCACAAATCACCCTTTCTCTAATTTTTCAAAATAACCGACCAATAGCGCCTGCGCCAGCTCTAAATAATCACCCGGTAGGTCAAACACAGCATAGTGGCAGGCGATTTTACCGAGAAAAATAACGGAGTACGGCGAACGTTTTGATCCGCTATTAACCCGGATCTGCCGTTCAGTAGCGGAGCCTTTTAGACTGAGACCCACCAGCCAAAGTGCAAAGATAATAAGCGCCGCGATCAATAATAGATTCGCCCTGCGGTCGGATTGAATCCTGCTTTCACGGGTTAAATTTAAGCCATAACGCGTACTCTTGGTATCGCGAAACCCTTCCTCGATTTGCATCCGAGCGCGGTAATAATTTACGATACGCACGGCTGAGTAGTCTTTAAGAGACGGCGACACAACCAGTAGCCACGGCTCTTTTTCACGTTTGGCCTTCTTGCGGCTTTGATTGGATTTGCCCGGCTTCTTATGCACTGTCAGCTGTTTGCGACCTTTGGCGGGACGCCAAAAAATCACCAGATGTCCTGGTAAAGAATTGCGGCGCACCCAGAGTGCCGAACCCAGCAACTTGGCTTTACGACTGGCTTTGGCATACAGCGATTTTGCCGCCTGCCATTCGCCGGGATGATCGGCAAAGGCAATAAAATCACGATGGCGAATCCGACCTAGCCAATGCCAGCCTAAGCGTTCAACCTCGCGAAAGAACGGGGTGCGAAACCCGGAATCCGCAACCACAATAGGCGTAACATGCGCTGGGAGCAGACGTTGCAGGGTGGACAAAAATTGATGTTGAACACGACGGTTCCCCAGTTTTTTTTTCCAGATGAACCTCTTCATAAAGGGTAACGGTGCGTCCGCCCACAGGAAGGGAGGCTCGCAATAATTGTTGGCTTTGATCGTCAGTTAGCGGTGACCAGTCAATAATAATCAGGGGCAAGGGAAGAGATTTCAATAAAAATCCGGTCATAACTCCGTATAACGCCAAGCGCTCAGATTTGAGGTGAGGATTACCCATCAAACGATCTAGGCGCTTAATTTTATGTTTGATAAAGGTAGCTCCGGAAACCGCCCGTCCCAACGTCGTAATGGATACAGCCGCCCCCGTAAAGCCCGCCTCGACCGCCGCCATTAGTGCATTAAAACGTGCCGCATGAAGATTGGGGAGTGATTGTTTTAATAGGGTATGTAGGGTGTTGATAATTGCCATAAGACTCTTCCCCCGATGTGTTTTTTTGGAAGAAAATTTCATTTTAGCGCCATTTGGGCTTTAATGTACTAAAAAATATCGAATAGTGTTTTGTTTTATAAGGATATTTTGTGGGGATGCCTCAGAGTATGACCCCATTGATTATGCTGGTGTAAAAATTTTAAACAAACCAGTTCCGCCAGCTTTTCGGGAAAGCATGGGGTTTGCAGAGCAAAATCTCTATGCCAGAGCGATGCAGTTGGTTGGTGATAAAGATCCTAGGCACCATGAATTTACTGTTCAACTTCGGGCGTTTGATGCATCAAAGTCCGGCGCCAAGCTGGGTCTTGGAGCGATAATAGCGCTTTGTACGGCATTATTAAAAAAGAGTGTCCGGGGTGGTCTTATTATTGTCGGCGAGATCAATCTTGGTGGGTCGATTGACCCCATTCATAATCCGGTGAGCATTGCCGAAATTGCCGTTGAAAAAGGAGCCACAGCGTTACTCATGCCAGTAGCCTGCCGTCGCCAGCTAGTTGATCTTTCTGACGATATGGCAACCAAGATTGATATTCAATTCTACTCCGATGCCAGGGATGCTTTATTGAAGGCAATGGTGGAGTAGATGTATTTGATCTATTCAAATTCACTAGAACACCCATATTGCAATGTTAGAACTTAATTGGTGTTAAGATTCTTAACGAATGGAAAGAGAATCGATTCCGGTGGTTGTGAAGCCGAGCGAGTTCAGGCAACGTCTTTTTGTTACCCGACATTATCTGGGATTTGTCGGGCGCGATAAAGTCGTGCCAGACCTGACTACATGGCAAAAAAAGCCAATCATTTCGTCTAATGTCACCAGAATCTATTATCTAATAGTGTAAAAAAATATAACTAGGTGGCTAATTCTTTTACACTGCATTAATAGAGTTAACCGATTAGAATCATTTATGAATTGGATTAGAAGCGCTTGGAGCTGGTTATCGAAACCGAACCATCAGAAAACGCTCGCATTTATTGGCGGCGGTTTAGTTATAGTGATTGGCGGCGCGTGGGAAGCTTATCAGCAATTTTCAGAGAAGCCAAAGGAAATCCCGACGGTCACAGCGTCAGAAGATAGCATCGCGACAGTGGGAAATATTTCCGCAAACAATTCTGGCAATGGAACTGCCATCGTTGCTACAGGAAGCGTTCACGTTATCAACAGCATTACCCTTGAACAATATGAAGTCGGATTAAAGCGGAAAGAGCAAGAAGTTCGTGCGGAACTTACGCATGCCAACGCGGCAGACAAGGAAATGATAGCCCTGCTTGATAAGCAACTCGCCGATGTTCAAGCGAAGTTACAAAATCCAGAAGCAGCATTAGGGGATTACAAACAAAAACTGGCCGATGCCTATAAGGCGTTTGATGATATCAAACGCGAGGTATTGCCGGAACAGATCAAGCGAGCGCAAGAGGCCTTGACGAAAGGCGAGACCGCCGATGCTCAAAAGCTATTTACTCAAGTGCTTACGAAAGGCAAGGGAAATGCCGCCAAAGCCGCTTACCATCTCGCCCAATTGGCCGAAGGCCGCATCGACTACACCGCCGCTTACCAGCATTTTAAAGAAGCGGCGGATTTGCAGCCAGATAATCCGCATTACATCAATAATGCTGGGATTATTGCCCACACTATAGGCCGTTACAGTGAGGCCGAACCACTCTTGAAGCGGTCACTGGCCATTTTTGAAAAAGTCCTCGGTCTCGACCATCCCAATGTGGCATCGAGCCTCAACAACCTCGCGGAGCTGTATGAGGCGCAAGGCCAGTATGCCAAAGCCGAGCCGCTCTTGCAGCAGTCACTGGCGATCCGGGAAAAAGCCCTCGGCCCCAACCATCCCGATGTAGCATCGAGCCTCAACAACCTTGCGGAGCTGTATGACTCCCAAGGCGCGTACTCCAAAGCCGAGCCACTCTTGCAGCGGTCACTGGCCATTTCGGAGAAAGCCCTCGGCCCCGACCATCCCGATGTGGCGATAAGCCTCAGCAACCTTGCGGTGCTTTATTACGTGCAAGGCGCGTATGCCAAAGCCGAGCCACTCCATCAACGGGCACTGGCGATCCGGGAGAAAGCCCTCGGCACCAACCATCCCGATGTGGCGATAAGCCTCAACAACCTCGCGGAGCTGTATCGGGCGCAAGGCGCGTATGCCAAAGCCGAGCCGCTCCATCAGCGGGCACTGGCCATTTGGGAGAAGGCCTACGGCCCCGACCATCCCGATGTAGCGACGAGCCTCAACAACCTTGCGGAGCTGTATGACTCCCAAGGCGCGTATGCCAAAGCCGAGCCACTCTTGCAGCGGTCACTGGCCATTTCGGAGAAGGCCCTCGGCCCCGACCATCCCGATGTGGCGACGAGCCTCAACAACCTTGCGGAGCTGTATCGGTCGCAAGGCCAGTATGCCAAGGCCGAGCCGCTCCATCAGCGGGCACTTGCGATCCGGGAGAAGACACTCGGTCCTGATCATCCATACGTGACGCAGAGCCATCTGCATTATGCGGCCTTGCTCAGGAAGCTCAATCGCGAAGTCGAGGCAAAGGCGATGGAAGCCAGAACCAAGGCAATTGGGTACTAATAAACAAAAGGCTCTAAAGTTTCACGGGATTTAGTGGCAAATTTGTTGTTAGCTTCCCATTTTTTTCTGCACAGGATGACCTTCAACGCCGTTTGATTCCTTTTTACTGCGCTATTGGTCAACCCCCAACACCCATTTAACATAACATTATTTTATTCGAAGTCTCATATGTAAACGCAATATAGTAATGTCCTGTTTTAACCTGCTAAACTGAACGCCCAATTTATCAAGGGAGTTGAAGGGTGGTTAAATCAGAACTGTTGCGGGTACTTAAGGAGAAATGCCCGGAACTTCAGGTCAGTGATGTAGAACTGGCCCTCAATGGCCTGTTGGAGCAAATGGTGAGTGCGTTGTAAAGCGGCGAGCGCATTGAGATTCGCGGATTTGGTTGCTTTACGCTACACCATCGTCCGCCACGAATGGGACGTAATCCCAAAACCGGGGCAGCCGTTCTTTTGCCAGCCAACGTTAAGCTGCATTTTAAGCCAGGTAAAAAAATGAGAGATCGAGTCAATACCGCGCGTGACAAGTGCCCGATTACAGACTGATTGAGAAGTATTGAAGCATGACTGAAAAACAAATTGAGCGTGTTGTCATCGATGCAAAGTTATTAGTCGATGCCGTTACACCTGAACATAAAGTTTGGCTGTGTCCGGTCTGCGGGCTGAAGCGGAATATTGGCAATCATGCCCGATGCTCGAAAATCACTCAACTGAAGCATCGTAAGGAACGCGAAAATAGGCCTCAAAAATAAGCGCTAAAAACCAGTTACGGCTTATCTATAGGGGGCACCCTTTAGTCAGCGGCACGTTGTTCTTTATTTCGATGGCACCGCTTAGCTTATAGACAGGACATCACATTTTTATAGCTTTGCGTTGGTACTGTTGCTCAAACTGTTCTAATTGTTCTTGCTTCTGAACTTGCCTCTGTGGCGCCAGTATCTGTTTTTCCTGGCATTCAATTATGTTGTTCACCCGAGTCGTTACTTGACGCACCACACCTTCGCGACCTAATACTCGATGTTCAAGTTTTTAAATTTTTTGCAGCCTGATTCTTGGAAAATTATCCAGCAGCACGGTACTGTAGCGAAACCGTCGGCCCTAAACGCCCCAAATCCCTCCCAACCATATGTTTTCCAGAAGGCATTAACTGAAAAACCTCATCAATAAGTCCAGCCAATTCTTTGAGCTTAGCCGCAGGATTCTTATC